>NZ_SOGM01000088.1:0-85394 GCF_004403545.1 Cryobacterium sp. TmT2-59
ACCGAACCGCGGATCCCCTTGCCGAGTCCCGACGGCGTCACCCCGTCGAGGATGAGATCCTCGAACACGTCCGCCTTCAACTGGGTCAGGGTTCGCTCCTCCTCCTTGCTCTGCAGGCTCAGGGCCATCAGCGTCACCCGTTCGCACGCGGCCTGCGCCTTCTCCGCGCTGGCGTAGAAGGTGAGCGACGCCATCCCGTCCGGCTCGGGCTCGAAGAACACCGCCCGATCCTTCACCGACTTCTGATGCCGGGCCTTGATCGTCTCCGGGTGCCACCGCTCCCGCAGAGTCCGGGCGTTGTACTTCAGCTTCGACGCGGTCNCACTTCAGCTTCGACGCGGTCAGCGTGCCCGCCGATTTCAACACGGCCGCTTCGAATTTCACCCGCCCTTCCGCGGGCACCGACCAGGCCTGGTTGACCACCACCTGCGCGTGCCGATAGCTGATCTCCCCCGACGCCAGCGCCGCCCGGGTCGCCGGGAGTTCCTGGGCCAGGGCCCGGCTCTCCGCGACCAGGTTCTCCGCGGTGCGCTGCGGCACTCGGATCGTGCAGGCCAGTTCGCTGGAGAACTCCCGCTCGGCGACCTCACGCGCGTCCCAGCGGGCGCCCGGCACCCGGACGGCATTGTGCGCGATGGCCTGCCCGAACCGGCGGGCATCCTCGACCCGTTCGGCCCGCCGGGCGAAGGCCGCGGCGATGTCGCGTTCTGCCTCGGCGATGGCGTCGAAATGCCGGCCCATGGCCTCTCGCTCTTCGATGAATGACGGCTTCATGAGACCTACGCTAGGGGCACCCACCGACACTGCCCCGGCATCCGTGGATGCTGTGGATAAGCCGATCAGACCCACATTGTGGAGGAGGAAGCGAGCCCGGAAACCGCGGATGCCGCCCGGGGAAGATTTCTCCCCGGACGGCATCCGCCCCCCATTTCGGTCTCACCCCCCGGTCAGAGGCCCGGTCTCGCTCAGACGGTGAGTGACGCCGTCTGAGCCGCCTTTTCGTTTTCCCGTGCCGTCTCGGCCGCGGTCGGCACACCGTGGTGGGCGATCATCGTGGTCTCGTCGAAGGGGGCGTGGCGGTCGAGCACCAGGTCAACCTGGGCCCGGTCGATCTCCTTGGTCCAGGAGCCGATCAGAACCGTGGCGACGGCGTTGCCGGTGAAGTTCGTGAGCGCACGGGCCTCGGACATGAACCGGTCGATGCCGACGATGAACCCGACACCGTCGAGCAGCTGCGGCGCATGCGACTGCAGACCGGCGGCGAGCGTCGCGAGTCCGGCACCCGAAACGCCGGCGGCACCCTTGGACGCGATGATCATGAAGACGAGGAGCCCGATCTGCTCGCCCAGGTTGAGCGGCTGGCCCATGGCGGTCGCGATGAACAGCGACGCCATCGTGAGGTAGATGGCGGTGCCGTCCAGATTGAAGGAGTAACCGGTGGGAACTGTGACGCCCACGACCGGCTTGGACACGCCGAGGTGCTCCATCTTGGCGATCAGGCGCGGCAGCGCGGCTTCGGAGGAGGAGGTCGAGAAGATCAGCAGGTATTCGCGGCCGAGGTAGCGCATCAGCTTGAAGATGTTGACGCCGGTGACGACCTTGAGCAGGCCGCCGAGGATGACGACGATGAAGAGTGCACAGGTCAGGTAGAACGCACCCATCAGAGCGAAGAGACTGATCACGGCCTGAATGCCGGTGGCACCGACGACGGCGGCGATGGCACCGAAGGCACCGATCGGGGCGAGCCACATGACCATGATCAGGATGCGGAAGACCAGGGCCTGAACGTGCGCGATGCCTTCGAGGATCGGCTTGCCGGCCGCTCCCATCTTCTGCAGGGCGAAGCCGGCGATGAGCGCCACCAGGAGGGTCTGCAGGATGTTGCCGGCGGTCAGCGCCGAGAACAGGGTGGTCGGGATGATGCCGAGGAAGAAGTTCGTTTCGACGGCTTCCGGCGGCACGAAGGTGGTCGAGTTGAGGTCCAGACCCGAACCCGGCTTGACCAGGTTGCCCACGAACAGGCCGATGCCCAGCGCGAAGGTCGACATGATCAGGAAGTAACCCAGGGCCAGGCCGCCGATCCGGCCGACCGTGGCCGCCTTGGCGATGGATCCGATGCCGAGGACGATCGTGCAGAAGATGATCGGCGAGATCATCATCTTGATCAGGGCGATGAAGATGTCACCGAGGGGCTTGAGCGATACGGCGAATCCGTCTGCGCCACCGAAGAGCAGGCCCACGACGACGCCGAGGATCACCGCGACGATGACCGCCATATAGAGATAGTGGGATTTGTCGAACTTCTTCTTCGCCGGCTTTGCAGCACGGGTGGAGGGCAGCGATGCCATGTCAAGACTCCTTTGTCTGGTAACTAGGCTGGAGGCAGGCGCCAGATGCGCCCGCGGCGAGCCGTGGTGAAGTCCACACTGGTCGACCGGGTCCGATACACCGTCGTTGCGGTCATATTGGTCACGGATGCCCGCAGGCGAACGGCCGCACACGGCGCGAAAGAAGGATGCGATGGGGCACGACTGGAGCATTGCGCGTCGCCTGTTCCTGGCGAACGCGCTCTTCATCCTCGCGATGACTGTCTTCGTGGGCACGGCCGCTTTCGTCGACGCCCGGGACCGCGGCTTCGCGGAAGCCGAGAACCGGATGCTGTCGGTCGCGACCTCGATCGCCGACAGCCCCCTGGTGCTGGCGGCCGCCCGCTCGACTGATCCGAGCCGCATCCTGCAGCCCTACGCGCTGCGGGTGACCGAGGATGCCGGGCTCGACTTCATCACGATCATGGCCCCCGATCGTACCCGCTGGACCCACCCGACGCCGTCCGAAATCGGGCGGCCCTACATCGGCACGGTCAAGCCTGCCCTGGCCGGGGAGCCCTTCACCGAGGTCACGACCGGCACCCTCGGGCCATCCGTGCGTGCGATCGTGCCGGTCACCGATGACACGGGTGCCGTGCTCGGCCTCGTGGCCGCCGGAGTGAAGACGAGCAACCTCTCCATCGCCCTGAGCGCACGGCTGCCGGCCGTGCTGGCCGTGGCCCTGATCCTGCTGGCGGCCGGCACGGTCGCCAGCTGGCTCCTCGGACGCTACCTGAGCCGGGTCACGCTCGGCTGGGGGCCGGAACAACTGGCCCAGCTGTTCGTCTACTACGACTCCGTGCTGCACTCCGTGCGTGAGGGGCTCGTGCTGGTCAACCTCTCCGGTGAGGTCGTGCTCTACAACGACCAGGCCGCTCGGCTGCTGGGCGTACCGGTCCGGGCAACCGCGGTGCCGTCGCCCGGACCGGGCCGGCGGGCATCCGTCGCGGCCGCGCTCAGCCTCGACCGGCTCGACCTGCCCCCGGGGCTCGGTGCCCTGCTGCAGAGCGGCCGGTCCGCGGTCGATGAAATCCACCTCACCGACACGCGCGTGCTGGTGGTCAGCCAGAAGCCCGCCCTCCTGCCCGCCGTCGGCCGCCACCAGCCCGCACCCATGGGCTGGGTCGCCACCATCCGCGACCACACGGACATGCAGCACCTGGGCAGTGAGCTGCAGTCGACGCGCACGCTCTCGGATGCCCTCCGCGCCCAGACCCACGAGCACGCGAACCGTCTGCACACCATCGTGTCCCTGATGGAGCTCGGGCGCGGTGCCGAGGCCCTCGACTTCGCGACCAGGGACCTCGAACTGAGCCAGCAGCTGACCGACGACATGATCGACTCGGTCGACGAGCCGGTGCTCAGCGCGCTCCTGATGGGCAAGTTCGCCCAGGCCAGTGAGCTCGGGGTGCTGCTGACCGTCGAGGCGGCCGGGTCGCTGTCCGATTCCGGCCTGTCGGGCCAGGACCTGGTCACCGTCGTGGGCAACCTGATCGACAATGCCCTCGACGCGGCCGCCGGCGGTGACGCACCCCGCACCGTGCACCTGACCGTCAGGGCGACCGCGCACGTCGTCACCATCGAGGTCGCCGACAGCGGTCCCGGCGTCGCGCCGGAGGCCGTGACCGACATCCTCCAGCGCGGATACAGCACCAAGGAGCCGGGCGCCTACGGCCGAGGCCTGGGGCTCGCCCTCGTGCACCAGACCGTCAAACGGCTCGGGGGCGACCTCACCATCACCCGGCGCGTGGGTGCCCTGTTCACGGTCACGCTCCCCCACCGGGACGCGGCGGGCATCAGCGCGACTCCCGGCCCGGCTACCGGCGTGGCCGTCGCGGAACCGACGGGAGCAGCGCATGGCTGAGCGGGACATCCGGGTTCTGGTCGTCGAAGACGACGCCATCGCGGCCGAGGCCCATGCGGCCTACCTCGGGCGGCTGCCCGGTTTCGTGCACGCCGGGACGGCCTCGGACGGCCATTCCGGCCTGCGCGCCCTCGCCGCGGCGTCGGCGGCCGGGCAGCCGATCGACCTCGTCCTGATGGACATGACCCTGCCCGACCTGCACGGCCTCGACGTCAGCAGACGGATGCGTGCCGCCGGCCTGACCACGGACATCATCGCCATCACGGCCGTGCGCGAACTGCAGATCGTGCGCGGTGCCGTGGCGGCCGGAATCGTGCAGTACCTGATCAAACCGTTCACCTATGCGACCTTCGCCCAGAAGCTGGCGCACTACCGGGATTTCCGGATCCACCTGGGTGCCCGCACCGCTGTGACCAGCCAGAACGACGTGGACCTCGCCTTCGCCAGCCTGCGCACACCCGCCGACCTGCCCCGGCCCAAGGGCCTGTCCGAGGGCACGCTGGGTGCGGTGATCGAGCTCCTGAAGCTGCAGACCGCACCCGTCTCCTCCAGCGAGGTGATGGAGAAGCTCGGAATCTCGCGGGTGACCGCCCGACGCTACCTGGAGCATCTGGCCGACACGGGAACGCTCGACCGGCAGCCCCGCTACGGAACCCCGGGACGGCCGGAGAACGAATACACCTGGAAGCGCCGCTAGGGCGGCCGGGCCCGCCCGGTGCGGCCGGTGCGGCGTCCAAACGGCGTGCCCGAACGAATTCGACGGAGATTCTGCCGGAAACAGCCCTGAACTGTACCGAAAGGGCACTTTTAGATCAGAATCTCCGTCGAATTGGCTCAGAGCCGGGCGTCGGTTTTGGCCGGGCGTCGGTTTTGGGCGGGCGTCAGAGTCCGGCGCGCTCCGCCAGACCACGCACGTAGGCCGCCTGGCCGGCGTGCTGAAGGTCGTCCGCGAGCACGCTCACCAGCCGGACCGCCAGAGTGACCGGCGGCGTCCACCGCAGGTCGACGACCCGGCCGAAATCAGCGGCGACCAGGGTCGGCAGCCACGCGACCGTGCGGGAATGGACGGCGTCGAAGTAGCCGCCCAGGTGGTCGGCGTCGGGGCGCACCTGCCCCACCTCGAGGGCGGTCTGGCCGTATCCGGTGGCGTCGTTCCCGAACGGAAGGGCGAAACGCTCCGCCCACCCGGCTGCGGTCCAGAGTTGTTTCTCCTCCATGATCTCGGACAGGTGGTCGTCCTGCACCCGGGTCAGGTGCCAGACCAGCCAGGCGACCGAGTTCGCCTGCGAATCCGGCCGGTATGCCAGAATCTCGGGGCCGGCATCCGCGAGCACGTTGTGGACTGCGCCGCGGATCCGGCCGTAGGCATCGATCAGCAGTTCGCTCGACAGCATCCGTGCTCCTTCGTCCGTTTCGAGACAGAGTAGCCCCGGCGATTCCCGCCACAACGGCACAACCCGCAGGCGCAAAAAAAAGACCGGCTTTCGAAGAAGCCGGCCCCTGCTGGTGCACCCCCCCGGACTTGAACCGGGAACCCACTGATTAAGAGTCAGTTGCACTGCCAATTGAGCTAGGTATGAGCACCACGGTGCCAGTGGGCTGAGAACCCGCCGTTACGGATGGATGTCGCTTTGCCCGGTTGAGTTTACGCCGATCTGGTTCCGTCTGTTGCCGAGTAGTTCCCGTTGCTTTGTGGAGAGTTTCTGGCGAGCGGGTCAAATTCGCCGATCCCCAACGGTAGGTGACTCCCCGCGGCCGGAGCGCGGTCCGCCCCTTCCATTTGGCCAATCTTTCTTTGAGTTAATACTGACACCTCACGCGCTTCCCGGTGGCCGACGAGGCTTGCGAGCAACGACAGCGACGCCAAGCCGAGCATCAGGCCGACGGCCATGTCGACGTGCCGGGAGTCGGAATTGCCGTTGACCTTCGTTCAGTCACGTCCCCATTTTGCTTCTCGGGATACCGCATCACACTACCGTCGGGGTAGATCCGGCCCCGTTTGATGATCGTGATCCCTTTGTCCCAGTCCGTGGCGGATCGGGGCATCCGCGCCAACCTGTGCTCTGGCTTTCGCTCGGGTGGGAGTAGGAGGCCAAGCATTCGGCTATGGCCTTGCCGCAGGGTAGCCGCCGCACGGTTAGGCAAAAACTGCGCGGCATCAATAGCGTCCAAGTCCCGCATTCGCGTGGTCGCACGGACCTTTAGCGGATTTCAAAGTACGTTCGAGACCGTTGCGGTCGAGACGCCCGCAATTTTCGCAACCGCGGCGAGGCCGAGCGGCTTCTTGCCGGCCAGGGATCCTCCTCGACACCTGGCGTTTAGAGTGCAATTGGGTTCAATGCACCCCTATTTGGTTCAACCTTTTGGAAGGTGTCTCCTGGGCGAGAACGCCGTGGCGACGAGGGAGCGCAGCGATTCGAGCGATCCGTCCACGAGCCCGTGGGCCCGCGCTTGTACGAGCACGTTCCCGATAGCGGTCGCCTCGACGGGGCCCGCGAGCACGGGCATCCCGGCTCGGTCGGCGATGAGCTGGCACAGCAGTTCGTTCTGCGAGCCGCCGCCGACGATGTGGATGACCGAGACCGTCTTCCCCGACAACTCCGATGCCGAGCGCACGGCGTTGACGAACGCGACCGCGAGGCTCTCGATGATGCTGCGGACGAACTCGACCGGGCTCCGGGGGGCCGACACGCCATGATCGCGGCACCACTCCGCTATGCGGGCGGGCATCTCGCCCGGAACCAGGAACGTGGGGTCGTCCGCGTCGAACACGGATACCGGGGTGGCGAGCGCGGCAGCGGCAGCCAGCAGCCCGGGCAGCTCGAGGGTCGGATCAGTCCGCTGCCAGTCGCGCACCGACTCGCTCAGGATCCACAGCCCCATGACGTTGTGCAGGAACCGCACCTGCCCGTCGACGCCGCCCTCGTTGGTGAAGTTCGCCGCGCGCGCGGCGTCGGTAAGTACCGGATGCTCGAGTTCAACCCCCACGAGACCCCATGTTCCACACGAGATGTACGCGAAGTCGGGGTTTGTCGCGGGAACCGCCACGACCGCCGACGCGGTGTCGTGCGAGCCGACCGTGGTGACGGTCATGCTGCTCGCCACGTCGACGGACGGCAGCAGCCCGCCGAGCGGGGTTCCGGGGGTCACGAGCGACGGCAGCACGCCGCGCGGGAGGCCGAGCCGCTCGATGAGCGCGTGGTCCCAGTCGCCTGTCGAGATCGACAGCAGCCCCGTCGTCGAGGCGTTGGTCTGCTCGGCGAACTGCTGGCCGGTGAGCCAGTAGTTGAACAGGTCGGGGATGAGCAAGAAGCCGTCGGCGAGGTCGAGCACACCCGCCGAGCGGTCGGCGGCGAGCTGGTACAGGGTGTTGAACGAGAGGAACTGCAGGCCGTTGGCGGCGTACAACTCCTGGGGGCCGACGAGGGCGTGCGTAGCCTCGACCGCCGGGAGGTTGCGCTCGTCCCGGTAGTGGTACGGGGTGCCGAGCATCCGGCCGCCCCGCATGAGCGCGTAGTCGACGGCCCACGAGTCGACGGCCACGCTCGCGATGGCGGGGTCTTCGCGCACGGCGGCGCCGAGACCAGCGACAACGCTGCGATAGAGCTCGAGGATGTTCCAGTGCAGGCCGTCGATCGTACGCACCGGAATGTTGGGGAAGCGCGCGACGGGGCGCACGCTCAGATGGTTGTGGCTGACGTGCCCCAGCATGACCCGGCCGCTCGTGGCGCCCAGGTCAACTGCGGCAAGACTCGCGATCATCGCAGGAAGGCGGCGGCCACGCCCGCATCCACGGGGATGTGCAGGCCGGTCGTGTGCGATAGGTCGGGGCCGGTGAGAACGGATACTGCGTTCGCGACGTTCTCCGGCAGGACCTCGCGCTTGAGGATGGTGCGCTGGGCGTAGAATCTGCCCAGATCCTCCTCCGCGACCCCGTAGGTCTTGGCGCGGTTGGCGCCCCAGCCCGCGGCGAAGATGCCGGAGCCGCGCACGACTCCGTCGGGGTTGATGCCGTTGACCTTCACGCCGTGCTCGCCGAGCTCGACCGCGAGCAGACGCACCTGGTGCGCCTGGTCAGCCTTAGTCGCGGAGTAGGCGATGTTGTTCGGCCCCGCGAACACTGAGTTCTTCGAGGAGATGTAGATGACGTCGCCGCCCATCTGCTGCTCGATGAGCACGGGGGCGGTGGCCTTCGAGACCAGGAACGAGCCCTTGGCCATGATGTCGTGCTGGAAGTCCCAGTCCTTCTCGGTGGTCTCCAGCAGCGGCTTACTCAGCGAGACGCCGGCGTTGTTCACGACGATGTCGATGCCGCCGAAGGCGAGGAGGGCATCCTGCACCATCTGGTCGATCGCGGCGGAGTCGGTGACGTTGACCTGCAGGCCGACCGCGATATCCGTGTTACCGATCTCGACGGCAGCTTCCTGCGCCTTGGCGAGGTCGAGGTCCGCGATGATGACGCACGCTCCGTCGGCCGCGAGGCGCGTCGCGATGGCCTTGCCGATGCCGGAGGCGGCGCCGGTCACGAGGGCGATGCGCGTGGCGTGTGACTTCGGCTTGGGCATTCGGGCGAGCTTGGCCTCTTCGAGGGCCCAGTATTCGATGCGGAACTTTTCCGCGTCGCTGATGGGCGCGTAGCTCGAGATCGCCTCGGCGGCGCGCATGACGTTGATGGCGTTGACGTAGAACTCGCCGGCTACACGCGCGGTCTGCTTGTTGGCGCCGTAGCTGAACATGCCCACACCGGGCACGAGCACGATGAGCGGGTCGGCGCCGCGCATCGCCGGGCTGTCTGCGACCTTGTGCTTGTCGTAGTAGGCCGTGTAGGCCTTGCGGTAGGCCTCGTGCAGCTGCTTGAGTCGCTCGATCGACTTCTCGACGGTGGCGTTCGCGGGCAGGTCCAGCAGCATGGGCTTGACCTTGGTCCGCAGGAAGTGGTCGGGGCAGCTCGTGCCGAGCGCGGCGAGCTTCGGGGCATCCGCCGAGGCCAAGAAATCGAGAACGACGTCGGAGTCGGTGAAGTGGCCGACCATGGGGCGGTCGTGCGAGGCAATGCCGCGGATGGTCGCCGCCAGGGCCGCGGCTTTGGCGCGACGTTCTGCCACGGGGAGCGCGGCGTTCTTCGCGACCGCGCGACCGAACGGGGCCTTCTTGCCCTTCGCCGCGATGAACTCCTCGGCGGTCGTGATGATCCAGAGGCTATTCTTCTCGGCCTCCTCAGAGGTCTCGCCCCACGCCGTGATGCCGTGGCCGCCGAGGATCACACCGATCGCCTCAGGGTTCGCGGCCTTGATCGCCGCGATGTCGAGGCCGAGCTGGAAGCCGGGACGACGCCAGTCCACCCACGCGACCTTGTTACCGAAAGCTTTCTTCGTGAGCTTCTCCCCGTCCTTGGCGGTCGCGAAGGCGATGCCCGAATCCGGATGAAGGTGGTCGACGTGTGCCGCATCGACCAGGCCGTGCATGGCGGTGTCGATGGAGGGAGCGGCCCCGCCCTTGCCGTGGAGCGTGTAATCGAAGGCCGCGACCATCTCGTCCTCGCGGTCGGTTCCCGGGTAGACGTCGACGAGCGCGCGGAGGCGGTCGAGCCGCAGTACCGCGAGGCCGGCCTCGGTCAGGGTGCCGAGGTCGCCGCCGGATCCCTTGACCCAGAGCAGGTCGACGGACTCACCGGTGACCGGGTCGGTCTCGGTGCCCTTGGCGGAGGTGTTGCCTCCGGCGTAGTTGGTGACGCGAGGGTCGGAACCGAGACGGTTGCTGCGCGCGATGAGGTCGGCGGGAGTTGAAGACAAGGGAGGAACTTCCTGGTTAGAGGGGAATGCTCCCCTTGGCGGGGTCGCCGAGGGGTACGTTGTCGAGGAACCACACGTCGTATGGTTTGGTCAGCAGGTCGGCGTTCAGCTCGTTGAGCCGCTGGAGCGGTGCTCCCGCGGCGTGAGCGTCGAGGTCGGCACGGGTGGTCCAGCGCTCGACCATGACGACGGTGTCGCCATCCTGCTCGAGGTGCGCGGCATACAATTCGCAGCCGGATTCCTCGTGCACGAGCGGAGACACCTCGCGGAAGGACTCGATGACCGCAGCGCCCCTGCCAGGCTTGGCCGAGAGCACCGCGACGACGGTCAACGCCACGATCAGACCTGCCTGAAGTCGATGCCGAGCAGGCTCGCCGCGGCCTTGTAGTCGCCCGCGCGGTGACCGAGCGAGAGCGACCAGTGGTGACCGATGCCGGTCGCCGACCACTCGTCGACCCACTCACCCGGGTCGCGACCGAAGTCGACGCGCGAGGTCGTGTTGCCGATGGCCAACAGCGGTCCCGGCACGACCGTGCCCTGGGATGCCAAGAACGCGAGCTTGCCGTCCTGATCCTGCCCGAGGCCGAGCAGGGTGACGGGGCCGGGCTGCACGTCGAACTCGACGCTCACGCCGTAGCCGCGCTTGCCGTGGTAGACCCCGAGGCCGCGCAGCAGCGGGTCCTTAGACGAGACCGCGAGGTGCGCGGGGCCGTCGTGGCCCATCTCGACGACGCCATCCACGAAATTGAGGGCCTGGATCTCGGTGAACGAGCCGCCCGCGCCGATGACGTGGGTGGCGAGTTGGGCGACCGTGGTGCGCAGCTCGTACTCACCGGTGGCCGGGATGCCCCGTGCCGTGAGCAGCGACGCGCCGAGGATCATTCCCGCGCCCAGGCGCTCGTGCTGCTCGCCGTCGAGTCCGCGGTGGTAGTACGCGAGCGAGTCGAGGTCGAAGTCCTCGATGAGCCGGTCGAGGGCCACCGAGACAGTCGCGCCCCAGGCGAAGTCGTCGTCGACGACGGTGTCATCCAGCGTGAAGATCTGGCGCGCGAGGTCCATGCGGGCCGCGGTCTCCGCCTCGGTGACCTTCTCGACGCGCTGGCGCAGGTCGTCGAACTCGAGAACCTCCACGTGCGAGCCGAACGTGGTCGGCAGCAGGGTGAGGTCGGTCGAGACATCGAGCATGCCGGGGTAGACGTGGCCCATGAGGCCGTGACGGGCGTGGCGCAAGGCGGCACGGATGTGCGCGGCGTTGATCCACTGCTCGATACGGGTCCACGCCGATTCCTGGCGGAGGTGACCCGACACGGAACGGAACGGGATGCCCGCCCGGCGGAACACGTTGCCGACCTCGGGCACGGGGCACTGCCCGCAGTATGCGAGCCACAGGCCGGTGTCGAAGTTGGCGTGATCCATCTTCTCGGTCGGCTGCAGGTCGATCACGAGTACCGGGGTCTTCGAGCGCTGTGCGATCGGCAGCACCATCGAGGAGGTCAGGTACGTGGTGAGGAACATGACGATGAGGTCGCAGTCGGCCTCGCGCAGCTTCTCGCCCGCGGCGACACCTTCCTGGGCGTCGGAGATGAAGCCGACGTCGACGACCTCGGCATCCAGCTGCTGGAACCGGTCGGAGACGTAGCGGGCGGAGTCCTGCAGCTGGGGCAGCAGCCCTGGGAACTGCGGCCAGTAGGTGCCGAGACCTCCGGCCACGAGGCCGATGCGGGTCTTGCGGCGCGTCTTGGCCGGGAGCAGTGTCGAAAGGTCGGTCATCATGCCCCCCAGCTTGCCTGCTGCCCACCCACGCGGTCGGCAGCGATCTTCGCCTGGTATCCGGATGCCGCGTACGCCGCCGTGGGGTCGCCCGCGAGTCCGCGCGACTCGCGCCATGCGGCGAGGTCGGGGCGGACATCCGTGTAGAACGCGTCCATGAGGATGCCGTTGGCGCCGAGCACGTCGCCCGCGTCTTGCGCGGCCTTGAGCGTGTCGGTGTCGACGAGCAGTGCGCGCGCCGTCATCTCCTGCACGTTGAGCACGGAGCGGATCTGGCCGGCGATCTTGTCCTCGACGTTGTGGCACTGGTCGAGCATGAAGGCCACGCCCGAGTCGGCACCGTAGCCGCCGCCGCGCACGACCTCGAAGAGGATGCGGAACAGCTGGAACGGGTCTGCCGCGCCCACGATCAGGTCGTCGTCGGCGTAGAAGCGCGAGTTGAAGTCGAACGAGCCGAGCTTGCCGAGGCGCAGCAGCTGCATGACGATGAACTCGATGTTGGTGCCGGGCGCGTGGTGTCCGGTGTCGAGGCAGACGAGGGCGCGGTCGCCGAGCGCCGCGACCTGGGCATAGCTGGTACCCCAGTCCGGGACATCCGTGTGGTAAAACGCCGGCTCGAAGAACTTGTACTCGAGAACGAGGCGCTGGTTCTCACCGATGCGGTCATAGATCTTCTGCAGCGACTCCTGCAGGCGGTCCTGACGGCCCCGGATGTCGCCCTGGCCCGGGTAGTTGGTGCCGTCGGCGAGCCAGATCTTCAGGTCACGTGAGCCGGTGGCATCCATGATGTCGATGCACTCGAAGTGATGGTCGATCGCCTTCTGGCGCACGGCAGCGTCGGTGTGCGTGAGCGAGCCGAACTTGTACGCGTCGTCTTGGAAGGTGTTGGAGTTGATGGTGCCGAGGGCCACACCGTGCTCCTGCGCGAAGGCGGAGAGCGCGGCGTAATCGTCGACCTTGTCCCACGGGATGTGCAGCGCGACCGACGGCGACAGCGCGGTGTACTTGTGCACCTGCGCGGCATCCGCGATCTTCTCCTGGGGAGTGCGGGGCGTTCCGGGAGTGGTGAACACCTTAAAGCGCGTTCCGGAGTTGCCGAACGCCCACGAGGGAAGTTCGATCTCCTGCTCCGCGAGCAGCGTCGCGACTGCGGCAAAGGATTTCATGATGGTCCTCTTCGTTGAGTCAGTCAGGGACACCGTCGTATGCGGCGGTGCCGATGCGAGTGGTGAACTGTTTCACCGAAGCAACCTTAGCAGCCCAGAGCTCGAGAATCGACTTCCCGCTTCCGGCGAGTAGCGGAAGATTTGCCCGCGCGGATTTACACACTGCAAACCCCGCCAGGATGTAGCTGGCGGGGTTTGCTTAGCGAGTGATCTATCCTCTGAGCAGTGAAGGCATTACTGGTAACTGATACTCGGAGTCCAACTGGTTGCTGCGCCGGTTGCGTTGCCGGCGTACACGACGAATCGAATCGTGTCGCCAGCTGCGACCGCGAGGGTCACGTCTGCGTCGACTCCGTTGCGATCGCCCGCTGACAGGTTGTAGTACGAGCCGCCTGTCGTCGGCCAGACCGGGGTACCGTTCCGTTCAATGAGGACACTCGACCCTGCCGCCGTCACGGCATTCATTGCAACTCGGCCAGTAATGCGTACCGTACCTGCGCTCGGTGCGGTCCACGTCCGAGCGACCCACTGAGACGAACCCACTCCGGGCGTCAAAGTGAAAGCGTCGATACTGGACCCTCCCCCCGCTGACCATTTCGATGGGACCGCCGTATACGTAGCCATGTTGGTCCAGACTCCAGAACCGCTATAGGTTTGGGAGGCCCAGCCATTCTGGCCTTGGGTTGAAGAGAATTGCGAGGCCGCCGGGTAGATCGAACTCACCGAGAGATTGTTCGATTGCGTGACGTTCGTAAGGGGGGGATTCCCGTTGACGTTGCTAATGAATCCGTTGGGCGAGACCTGGTACACGTTGTCGCGAATGGTCGCTTGGGGTGGCGTCGACACGTAGGAATCGATTGCGATGTGGCCTTTCTGGCCGGAAGCACCGTTGTTGTAGAAGGCGTTCTGCTCGATAACCGTTCCGGTGCTGAAGTCGTTCGATCGATTGGCGAGCTGGAGCATCTCTACTCCCGCGCCCGCGTTGTTTGCGAATAGGTTGCCGCGGATCCGGACGTTGTTGACCGCATACTCAAGATCGATACCAGTCTGATCATGAGTGGAGTTGTCCGGCATATTCGCAACGACATTATTTTGAATCACTACATCGTCAACCGCGGTGAGGAAGAAGCACGTCGTGCCCTGAGGTTCGTAGACGTGACCCTTGCAATCAAGCCAGTTCCCAACGAATTTGACATTGGAAGAGGCCTCAATCGCAATCATCGGTGCTTTCGCTTCCTCGAAGCGATTGTTCGTGACGTCGATATTGGAGAACGTCGACGGCGCGTAGGACGGTGTGCCCGTGAAGCCAGGGTCGGCCATTAGGTACACGCCCGACGTGTTCTGTGTGCGGTTGTCACGGATTGAGATGTTCGACAGCACATTCTGCCCAGGGCTCGTTGTCGGCACTCCTGCCGCCGTGATTGTGATCGCCGATGAGTTTTGGGTGTCCGGATAGTCAGCGACCTCGCCACGTCCATTGAAGATGCCGAACAGATCGTGAGCCCACAGGCCGTGAACGTCGAGACCTGTATGGCCGAGACTCGTGAAAGGGATCAGGAGGCCCATGCCCGCGTTCGTCAGTTCCAAATCCTGAATATGCCAATAGTCGGGATTTGTCACAATCACGGTGCGATCTGTCGCCAAGCCAGATCCGTGAATGATAGGCAAGGCGCCAGCGCCATAGGCGCCCAGTGTGATCCAGCTCGAGCTTGTTCCGCTTCCGGTAAGACGAAGTGGCCCGGCGAAACTTGCTCCTCTGGCCAACAACACTTGGGCACCCGGGGCGAGGGTCCTATCGTTGACGGGTGTGAAGTCGCACCATGGGGTGGACGTTGATGTTCCGGCACCGGAGTTTGAGCAGGAGCTGCCGACACGATTGTCGACGTATCGGGTGCCCGTAATAGAAGTGAGACCGTCGTCCACAGAGATCAGATCGATGTCGGTGTAGGTGCCTTGACCGGTCGAGTCCGAACGAACGGTGACAACGAGCGTGTGTGAGCCTCCCGGCAGACCCGACGCCGTGTAGAGGACCTGCTGCGTAAGCGTGGTCGGCGAATACGAGTCGACAATGGTCGTCGCACCGCAATTGCTGCCCGAGCCATCGCAAACCTTCACGTCAGCACGCCCGTGCAACGAATTCGTGCCACCGATCAAAGTCACCGATACCCCAGTGAAGGCGACGGTTGCCGTCGCACCGGCAGATGTGGCGTAGTGAGCGTCGCCGTTTGCGTACCCGCTCGGTGGGTTGGTGGTGTAAGTCCATCCCGATGAATAGCTAAAGGCGGGGGCTGAGTCATTCAGAGTGCTTACGGCGGCGGATGCGGGCTGGTCGGTTGGTACCGCTATTGCAATCGCCGCCGCTGTTATTAATGCGAGCCCCAGTGCGAGTGCACGCATGCGTGGGTGGGATGTGGGTGGCATCGTTGACAACCTTTCCGTAAGTGAACTGTTTCACTGACGTTAGTGCCCCGGCCCAAGGTTGGCAAGAGCATCGCTAATCGAGGTGGAACACCAGATCGAGATCGGTCGAGACGGGTGACAGGTCCTCGTTGGTTGGCATGATCTGTGCCATGTATGACCACCACGCCTTGGTGATCTCGGTGTCTGCGCCGCGGGACCACAGATCCATACGATCAACCTCGACATAGACGATGACCACGCCCAACGTGGGCGCGGCAAAGATCGAGAAGTTGCGACCGCCGTGTGCGGTGATAGACGTTCGCATGTCGTCGCTCATGTCTCGGTGTCGGCGCGCGTACTCCGGCAGCGCCTCAGCTGGCAACTTGAGTGCCAGCGCGATTCGTGTGGTCACTCGGGCGGCTCCCCAAAATGGGGCATCGCCTCATTGGATGTGACTAGGGCCAATGGCCGGCAACAGCCCCGGCTGGACGTCACGGTCTTGCCTCTGCTCGCGAGTGACGGTGCCGTGCTTCGCGAAGAGCTTCCAGATAGCCGAGGCCGTGATGGGTGTCAGGAAGAAGGCTTGATCCTTCAGTCCATTCGTTCCAGGCGTTGATTGTGATCAGCGGGTGGTCCGTGGGATGACGGTCGAGGAACCGAAGCGCTTCCTCCACGGCCTCCTGGAATTGCGTAGGGTCAGGGTCTGCCGCTGGTATCCAGGGGTAGGACCCAAGTTCGAATGGGATTGCGAAATCTGTGCGCGGCGTAGAGTCCCACCCCACCGTGACATTGGGGTAGAAGGGCACGCCAATACTTCCAGCGATACGTTCATAAGACTCGAACGCGAGGTCTCGCACGTGATCCCAATCAGCTGCTGGGAAGCCAACTTCATCAGCGGACGCATGATGAATCCATACATAGGACGAAGCTGAATCGAAGTCGAGGGACGAGAGAAGATTTCTTGGGTCGCCGAGCGACGTGGATCCAGGGAGTTCATTCTGACCGCGGACGACGCCATCAAGGTGAATGCCAGCATGACCTCGGGTTCGGGCGTGGCTTCCGAACCACTGAAGTGCGTCTTTTGTGGCTTCAACGCCGCCAAGACCAGTAACCAGAGTGTCGAGGTCGTAAATCGAGAGGAACGGCCGATCCCCCATTTTCAGATAGTTGTCCTCGGCAAAGTATTTGTCGGTGACGTGCCGTGCCATTTCCTCGAACGCGGACCGGCCGACGTCGCCTGAAACGAGGAGTTGGCCGCTTCCATCCACATTTCGTGAGGGAAAGATATCTACCAATGCGTGATTTGCCCACATGAGGGCGAATTTCACTTCCTTGCATCGCGGCGCTGGAAGAAATCCTTCATCGAGAGCGCGCTGAAGGAAGGGGCCGTCCTCGTACCAGTAGTAATCGAACAAGAAGCCATCTACTCCGTGGCTTACCGCGAGATCTATTTGTGTATCCATTGCGGCTGGGTCAGCTTCGTCAAACTCGCCAAGCGCCGGGATGCGGGGTTGGCGGTGGCCCGGAAATCTAGGGGATGCGGTTCGCAGAAGATCCCATTCTGTCCAGCCTTTGCCGAACCACTCGGAGGAGCGTGGGTCGGTGTGCCAGTTGGGGAAGTAGTAAGCGAAGATCTGAGCTGTCATTGGCCTTATCAATCAAATGGGTGGTCAGGGGGTGAGGTTGTTGTGTCGTAGTTAGCTACGCAACGCGCCGGCGGTCAGTCCGGAAAGAACAAACTTTTGAAGCGCAATGAAAGCGATGAGGACGGGGACGAGCGAAAGAACGGCGCAGGCGAAGAAAACGGGCACGTCGTTGTTGAAAGTGCTTTGGAACCCGATGGTGGCCTTCGGGAGTGTTTGGTTCGCCTTGGACTGAAGAAAATAAAGGCTGACGATCAGGTCGTTCCAGACCGTGATCGTCGACAGGATCGCGACAGTTGCTGTTGCTGGTTTCAGAAGGGGAAAGACCAGGCTGGTGAACACGCGAAGGTCGCTAGCACCGTCGATCTTTGCCGCTTCCTCGAGCTCGCGGGGGACCCCTGACAGGAAGCCGTAATACAAGAAGACAGCCAAAGGGATCCCCGCCCCGATTTGAATGAGAATGACACCGGGAAGGTTGTCGACGAGTCCGGCTCCAGCCCACATTTTGTAAAGGGTCGGCAAGCCCAATTGAAAGGGAACGATCAGGCCGAGCGCAAACACAGTGAACAGTCTCGAGCCGGCTCGCCCTCGCCAGCGTGAGAGTGCATACGCCGCTGCCGACGACAGGGCGATGATTGCAGCTACTGATACGGCCGTGACCGCCATGGTGTTGGCAAAGGCGGTGCCGAGCTGACCCTGATTCCATGCGGTCGCGTAGTTCTCGAAATTCAAACCTGCTGGGATCCCCAGGGGGTTGGCGCTGTACTCCTGCTGAGTGCGGAACGGAATGATGAACAAGTACGCAAGTGGGACAAGAATGAGAACCGCCCAGATAATCGCGGGAATCACACTCAATCGTTTCGCGAAAGTTTCTGAGGGCGAGTGTGGACGCGTCACGAGTTGCGGGCCTCTCTTCTGCGCAGCACCGCAAGTGCGACCAGCGCCACGATCATGGTGAGTATGGTCAGCGTTACGCTGATGGACGCGGAGTAGCCGTAGTTGGAGGTTGCGCCTTGGGTGACGACTCGCATGACAACGGTGCGAGTCGCGTCTCCCGGACCACCGCCAGTAAGTACATACACGACGTCGAAAATCTTCAGACCACCGATGAGCGTGAGGACGATGTTTATCGTCGCAGCCGGTGAGAGCAGCGGCCAGGTGATCTGGCTGAACTGCTGCCACCGTGATGCGCCGTCGAGCTGTGCGGCTTCGTACAGCTCCTCGGGAATGCTTGTGAGGCCAGCAAGAAAGATCAGCATGGTAAAGCCGGACCATTGCCACAAGTTCATCGCGATCAC
The DNA here is from genome assembly GCF_004403545.1 of Cryobacterium sp. TmT2-59. Classification (NCBI taxonomy): domain Bacteria; kingdom Bacillati; phylum Actinomycetota; class Actinomycetes; order Micrococcales; family Microbacteriaceae; genus Cryobacterium; species Cryobacterium sp. TmT2-59. The sequence goes on from NZ_SOGM01000088.1 coordinate 18,300, forward strand.
GGCAGCCATCGCGAGCTTGGGATCTCCCAGCCAGTTGGCGCCGATGAATTCGAGCCCTGTGGATTCCGCAAGCGCGGCGAGTATCCCGGTGCGCGGATCAAAGATGATCGTCCCGATGAAGCCGAGCACCACGCCGCTCACCGCTATCGGCATCACGACAATCAGTCGAACGCCAACGATGAACCGACTCGTCGAACGCAAAGACAGGGCGAGAATCAGGCCGATCAAGATCTGCAGGGGCGCGTTTATGGCAGTGAACACAAGCGTGTTGACGAACGCCGTACGCGTGGCAACGTCCGCGCCGATGTGCGCGAAATTTGCCAGACCAACCCAACCGAAGTCTTGGGTGAATCCGTTCCAGTCAGTGAACGCATATCCCGCGTTCATCGCCACAGGTACCAGCATCACAATCGTGAAAATCGCAAGTGCAGGCACGATGAACAATGTTCGGGTAGCTCGTTCACCCAGGGCGAAACGTCGTCTGGTGGGCAGGCTATAGCTCGTCATGTTTCTCCTGAAGTCGATGGTTGGACAGACGTCGCCCGAACCAACTAGAAGGTCCGGGCGACGTCATTGCGCCTACCGACTACTGCGCCTGGGCTCCGTCCAGAGCCGCTAGCACTGAAGCGACATCACCATTGCCAGCGAGGATGCTCTGCAGTCCAGTCTGCAGCGCCGTGTTGGTTGCTGGTGTCAATCCGGACTGACCTGAATCACCCGACTTCTTCTGCAGTGCAGGAAGGATCTCCGCGACAGCGGGATCGAGCGTGGGTTCTGCGCCCTGTACGGTAGGCAGCGCTGCTGCGGTTGTCAGGAATCCAGTTGCAACATTCGGGTCCGCAAGGTAGGCGAGGAACTTCAGGGCTAGATCAGAGTTCTTTGCTGCTTCCGGGACCGCAAGCACGCCCTGATAGTAGCTCAGAACTGCGGGAGTCTCGCCAGCGGCCACGTAAGGCAGCGGGAAGTAGCCGAGGTTGATGTCCTTGTTCGCGGTTCGAATGGCAGGGATGGCGAAGTCGCCCTGAATGAGCATTGCGGACTTCCCGGCGGCAAAGTCTTCCGCCGAAGACGGCCAGGTTACCCCTGAGGCGTCGGGAGAGAAGCCACCTGCGTTCACGAGGTCCGAGAAGTCCTTGACCATCGTCTTCCAACTGTCGTTCTCGCTGAACTTGATTGAGCCATCGGCTAGTCCGGCGGCAGTCTCGTTACCGGGGTCAGCGAACGCTGGGTCGCTAGCGGCCATGGCCTGTGCATTCACCATGAGAGGCCAGCCATCCTTCGCGCCCACAGCCAGCGGGGTTACCCCGGTCGCTTTCAGAGTGGCGACTGCGCTGAGGAACTGATCCCAGTCGGTCGGGACCTCCAGACCATTGGCCTCGAAGATGTCCTTATTGTAGAACACGCCCGCGGACGCGAGGGACGTAACCAGTCCATACGTGTTGCCACCTGTCACACCTGAAGCAGCGGCGACCCCCGGAACCAGTGTGCTCACCCACGGCTGATCTGAGAGATCACGAAGCAGGCCGGCGTCGATGTATGACGCGGCCCCGGCAAGCGGATTCAGAACCTCGAAGATGTCAGGGGCGTTGTTGCCCTGAATTCGAGTGGTAACGAGGCTGTCGTAAGTGGCATCTCCTGGAACAACCTCAAGGTTGACCTTGATCCCGGGGTTATCCGCCTCGAAGCCAGCAACGGCGTCGACGTACTTCTGTCCGGCGGCGCCGCCCGTGTAGGTGACAAATGTGATGGTTCCGCCAGTGGAGTCTCCAGCGGGGGTCGAGCTGCAACCTGCCATAGACATCGCGACTACCGCGGATGCGGTAAGGATGACCATCTTCTTCATTGAAGATTTCATGATCTCAGACTTTCTTTCTCTGGCGAGCCAGACTCGAGGTGTGCTTGGGCTGTGGGTGAACCATTTCACCTTGGGTCGAAGTTACCGTCTCGAAACGGTCGCGTCAAGTCCGTCAGTCCTGCGGGCGCCGCCTGCTCGCCTTGTTGGTTGGGCCCTCGAGCCCTGGAGTAGCCACAGACCTCGTTGATTCCCTAACTATCAGGTTAGGTTTCAGGAGCAGCTGTTGATGAACGTGGCCCGGCCTGAGCTCGTCGAGAAGGAGCTGCGCGGCTCTTATGCCCATCTCGTATTGCGGCACTGACACTGTCGTCAACGGAACCACCGCAAGCTGCGCCGCGGCAATATTGTTGAATCCGACAACGGCCATCTCGCCAGGGACCCTTATGTCTCTGCGTAGCAATTCGTTGAGCACCGCGAGTGCCAGCGTGTCGCTAGCCGCGAATATCGCGGTAGGTCGTGGATCTAGCGCGAGAACCTGATCAGCAAGAAATGCCCGGTCCTGGACAGTAACACCGGCCGCGTCAACTCGTCGAAGCGAAGCGTCCGGAGAGAACGGGGACAGCGCGGTTAGAGCGCCCAGATAGCGCTGCTCAATCTGATGTTCGCCGCCCGGGCCACCAAGAAACACGATGTCTGTGTGACCGAGCTCAATCAAGTGCTCAATGGCGAGTTGGCCGCCCAGCCGATCATCGAAGCTGATGGCACAAGTATCGTCGTCCCACTCACCGAGCACGACCAGCCCGGCGCCGGAAGCTCGAAGGCCACGGAATGGAACATCGCTGTGTTCAAACGACGGCATGACAATCGCCCCGGTGACTCGCATTTCTGCGAGGACCTTAACGTAGGAACTCTCATACTCCTGTTTCCCCTTCGTGTTACATGAGACTAGGACGATTCCGGCACTCCGGATAACGTCCTCGACACCTCTTGCAACCTCAACAAAGAACGGATCAGGGGAGTCTGAAACGACAAACCCAATCGCCGGCGACCGGCCGCCGTGCATGGTTCGTAGCGCTCGATTCGGCACAAACTCAAGATTCTCGATGGCTTGTTCGATGCGAACACGTGTCTTCGGTGAGATTGGCTTAACATCATTGAGGTAATTTGACACCGTGCCCAGCGACACGCCAGCAACGCGAGCAACGTCACGAATCGTCGATCCTGATGGACTCACAGCGCTCATCTCCTGGCCTCCGTAGTTGTCTTTATTCGCCCCATGTTCGATTGGTCTCGCTCGCACTTTACCGCAGGCCGGGAATTCTCGTGTCAATCGCACTTCAACGTTCCGTCGCAGACCGAAGCTGCGCGGTCACCAGATACCAAGAGGGGGTCGCTCATCTCTCCAGCCCGATCTGAAGACCCGACGCGGCCATCGGGGTCTTCGGGCGGGACGAATTTGGGCGTGCCCCCTTGACGGCGTCGCGTGGAGGGCGGGCCTGGTCGACGTCGTCCTGCTTCCATGCGGTCGCCGCGGTGGCCCGGTCGGAGGCGGCCTCGATGCCTGCGACGTGCAACTCCCGCCAATCGGCCGAGTCCCACGACAACTCCGCGTCGTCCCCGATGTCGGCGGCGCGGTCCTGGTCGTCGCGAGCCTGCGCGTGGCGCTCGTCGCGGTCGGCCCGCTCGGTGGCGCGATCGGCGAGCGTGGCTCGCACCACGACGGGATCGGCGCCCGTCTCCAAAACCTCGACGTCGTACCGGTCCCGCAGGTCTTGGCGGATGCGGCTCTCAGCGTCGCCGGTGGCCTGATCTTCGTCGCGGAACGTGACGGCCGTTTCGTAGGCGCGGGCGACGGCGCGCACCTGGGTTTGGTCCCTCCACGACGACTCGTCGACGGGAGCGAGCTCGGCCCGCGCGGCGACTTTCTGCGCGTCGAGCTGCGCCTGCAGCTGACGTGCTTCCTCGAGGTCGCGGCGCGTCGCCCACTGGGCGGCGTCCTGTCGTGCCTGGACCGCTGAGCGGGCCAACTGCGCCGCAGCCATGAGCTGCTGGCAGATATTCCCCTCGGCTTCTTCGAGCACTCCATCGGCCTGTAGCTCTGCCATGGCTCTCCCCTATCTCTCGGCGCCGCGCTCGGGCGGCGTAGTCGGTACCTGCGGCCGCGGCGCGGGCTGCCTGCTGGCCGTGTCGGCGCCTGCCCTCCGGTGGCCTGGCGCAGCGTCTCGGTCATCGGGATCTCAGCCGCGACATCGCCTGCAGAATCACTGACGAGTTCGGGCATCTGGGCTCGCACGGCATCCAGTCGCGCGCCGAGCGCGTTATGGATTCCCGCGGCACGGCGTGACTCGTTCACGGCTTGGTGCATCGAGTAGATCGCCTGCGCTGTGCGCATCAGCTGACGGAATAGCATCGCCTCAGCCTGCGTGCCCTGGCCATGCGTGGTCGCCGTGGCTAGGAGGTTCGCCGCGCCCGCGATCGAGCGAGGACCGGCCGTGTTCTTGCGTCCCACGTCGCGGGCCCTGATCTGAGCCGTGCGGGCGAGGGTCCGCGAAGCGTCCGCGAGCGGGCCAGGTGTCGCCTCGACCCACTGCGACCATGCGGCGAATGCGCCGCTGGTTTCGCAGGCGACGCGCGCCCATGTCGCGCGGTCGGTTGGGTCGACCGCGCTCAGCTGGTCGCGCAGCTGCGTCACCTGGTCCGTATACTCGCGCCACAGCTCAGGGCCGGGCTCGTGCTGCTCACGGCCGGGAGTTACCGGCGTGTACCGCATCGGGTTTCGCCAGGTCGCTTGCCACTCGTCGACGCCGACCTGCGCCGACTGTGGGGTGTCCGGCCAGCCGTCCCGAAGCCGCGGCAAGGTCAGGTCACGGGCGAGTCGCCCACCCCCATGCCAGACGATCGTCTCGTCCCGACTCCCGGGTCGAAGCGCGACGGAGTAGCCGGCCACGATATCGTCTCAATCGGCGGCGAAGCGGGACCGCACAAGCACGCCGGCCTGGTGCAGCCTGCGCACGAACTCGCCCTCGTCGAGTGACGCTGCAGCAGCAGCACGCTCGCTCCGCTCGAGGCGCACGGACGCCAACGTGTCGTCGCCGTGGCGGTTGGCTATCTCCCGCTCCCCCGGGCGCTCTCCGCGCATGGCCATGTCCGACCCGCGCGACTCGAGCAGCTGCAGCCCGTGCTCCTGCTCGAGCTCGCGGGCGATCGACTGAGCCCGCGAGTAGTCGTGGTGGATCGACGCCTTGGTGCCGTCCTCCCGCACCAGGTTGACGGCGATGTGGATGTGGTCGTTGCCGGCCTTCGACAGACCGTGCCGAACGGCCACCCACCGGCAACCGGCCTTGCCGGATGCCTCAGTGAATCCCATCCGGTCGACGAACTGCTCCGCGATCGTCGCCCAGTGCTCGTCGGTCAGCTGCCCCTCCTCAGCACGGAGGCTGAGGCTGGCGTGCCAGACGTGGCCGCCGTTGACCTCGACCCCGAACGCCGTCCGGGGCTCGTCGAGGTGCTTGGCGACCGCCAACGCCGTCGACGGCGCAAGCTCGCTGTCACCGAAAAGGGTGAAGGTCGCAGAGTCGCCGTTCACCAAGTGCGGCTCGGCGTGCTCGTTCGAGCGCCCCTCCCCCGCGAGGTAGCTCAGCAGACCGCCCATGCGGTCGTTCGCGTGACGTTCGGCATCACGAGTCGGCCAGCCGATCAACCGCCGCGGTGACCCTCGGGAACAACCCACGTAACTCGGCAGTGACCGCCTTGGCCTCGGCCGGGAAGTTCCCTCCGCGTTCGCGTACCGGGCCAGCTCGTTCAGGTTCGTGGCAATGCCGGCGACCTTTCGACGGACACTGAACAGCTCCGCGATCGCCGCCTTCCGCTCCGTGCTCGTCTCCACATGCGAGCTCTTCGCAGACTCGTGCAGCAACCGCGGAACGCTCATGCCAGCGGCCGCAGCCTTCGCCTCGAGCTCGGCCGCCTCGGTCGGCGTCACGGTCACCGGGTAGCGCTTCGAGCGCTTCTCCCCCGGCGTCGCATTCGCACGCCGCCGGCGACCGAAGAAACCGCGATTCTGGCTCTCAGTCAGCGTGCTCGGATCGAAGAGCTGAGAGAGCCGGAGCGAAGCTCCGCGATGTTCTTGGCCGACTGCGCCGGTACGGCAACTCAGTTGCCTTTCGCACCGGGTGAGGGTACGCACCACTCCCCGATCATCAAGGGCTTCCGCGGCATATCCTCGCTGCGCTCCGGCATTCCACGGTCCCTTGACGCTCGACTCCTGGCGCTGTTTTCGGCGTGTACCGAAAGGCAATGGGAGATGTGAACGCGGGGTGTGTGATGGACAGGAATGGAACGTTGGAATCGGTAGCCCTGGGCGAATACAAAGTGCCCGTCGACCCGATGGACGAGCTGCAATGCGACAGCTGCCAGCGAGCGTCGTGGTCGACGTGACGACCCTGACGACGAACGTCCCTTCCGGGGACGACGAGGCCGGCGGCGAATAGCGAAGCTAACCGCCCGCGATGTCGACCTGAGAGCTCACGGCCGTTCCGGCTACCGGGTGTGCACAACGGTCGTCATCCCCAACGGCGATCACGTGATGATCCTCGACACGCTCGCGCGAGAGGAAAACCAACAATGACCACAAATCGGCCAAGAGTACTCGACGATGCGCTGGCAAACGAACTGTTCCTGATTCCCGATGAGGTCAGCGCCGAGCTGCGCGTCAGCCGCGGCGACCTGAAACGGCTCCGGGATACCGGCCTCGGGCCAGCGTACTTCACGATCAGCTCGACCATCCGCTACCTGCAAACCGACGTCGACCAGTGGCGGGCCGAGCACCCGCGCGGCATCGAGATCCCGCACCGTCGATCCTGAGCGAAGGTCGCTAGCGGCCGAGGCCGGGGCCCTGGTCCCGGCCCAGCCAGTAGCCGGTCGCCCCGGACGCCTCCGGAGCACGAGGACCTACCGGCGGCTGCGCCACCGGCGCCGCGGGCTGATCCATCCCCGCGATGCGCGCAGCATCCAACGCCTGGTCAATCGACCTCGAGGTGCGAAGCGCGAACCGATCAAGAGCCGACGACGGGTCGGCCGCGATTCCGGCCGGCGTCACGACCTGATCGAACATCGAGCGCATCGGGCCGAAGTCACTGCGCTCCGAAGCGGCGCGGCAGGCGGCATCGTTGACGGCACCCGGGGCGGGGCGCCAGTCCAGCTGCCAGCCAGCGTCGGCCGCAACCCGATTCCGGAACATCCGCTGAGCGCGTCCATTGCCCTCGCGGAACCGTTGGACGAAATTCCACTGGTTTTAGTGGTGGCTGAGCCGCCCAGTTATGGATCGCCGCCGCGCTCACCCCCAGCTCAACGGCCGCAGTCGTGATCGGCTTACCAGCTCGAACGAGCGCGACTGCGCGCATCCGGGACTCGGCGGGGAAGGGTCTGGGCATGGATGAGGCCGCTCAAAGAGAGCCCGGTCCACACATCAATTCGGGTAACCAAACTATGGGGCACGTCAAGGAGTCAACCGAACCGACAGCAGTCCCTCGCTTTCCGGAGTTCGATGGAACCTTCGACCCAGACCTCGCCGAAATCATCCTTAGCGAGCCCTCACGGTATCCCGCAACACTCCTTCACGCCGCGGACAAGAGAGTCAATGAGAAGACGTGCCTGCAACCGCTCGCCGCCGTCGCAGAGAAGGGAGAGTGGTTCTCCCTGCCCGATTAGCCCATCTCGCGGCGACCGGAACCGTTGCAGCCTTCACTGCAACGCGGCTACAACAACGAGCCGAGGGAGACCGCATCCATGGTGGAAAGGTGAGAGCATCGCTCCAGCGCGGCAGGCTCGCGGAGTGTCAGTCGCTCATAGAGTGCGTTAGCGGCCCCATCTGTCGATCCGGCTCGTAGCCCGCGAGGTCGCGCTCGTATGACTTGCGCGCCCGGCGTTCGGCGAGCCGCACGCGCAGGAGCATCACCAGGGTGATCGGCCCGTTGACGATGAACTTCAGCGCGTTCCAGACGAAGAGGAGCACGAGCAGGTTGACCCAGCCGGGGCCGCCGTCGGCCACCCAGGTCGAGCAGAGCCAAGCGGCGACAAGGTAGGGGGCTGCAAGCAGCATGGCAGGCACGCCCCACTTGAGGCCACGGCGCGTTCGCAGCGCGTTGAGCAGGATGTTCGTTGGCATGTAGCGCCACATGAAGACGCGAACCCGAACGCTGAATGCCCAGAGCAGTCGGAACATGATCCCGTCTCTCGAAAAAGCGTGTCACTCCGCCGAGGAGGTAGCCCGTAGATGAGCGCCCGGAGGCTGTCGTGTAATGAACCTATGAGTTGTGACCGCTACCTTGAAATCCAGCGTACGCCTCTCCTACGACAGTCGGAAGAGCCCGCGTTACAGGCTCGGCGCTGCCGCCTTTGCTACCACGGGCGTCGGTGACACCCACTCGGCGGTGTCGGCAGCGAGTTGGCGAGCGCGGATGAGTGCCTCGTGCGCCTTGGAGGCGTCACCCCGCTGAGCCGCGGTGGTGGCCGTCGAGCCCAGCGCCGATTCGTCCGCGATCCCGTACCGATCGCGGTAGGCGGCAACGACGCGTGCCTCGCGTCGCCACTCCTGCGCACGCTGCGGGTCGCTCGGCTCGCCGTCGAGTTCGGTCAGCCACGCCGCTCCCCCGCGCACCGCCTCGTCGACCAAAGCATTGGCTCTCTGCTCGATGAGCGCGCGGCGCTCGCGCAGTGCGGCGCGCATGTCGGCCGCCATCGGGCCGACGGCAGGCGTGATGAGCCCGGCGATGTGCGGCAGCGGCTTGCGAACATGCCCTGCACCGCGCGCATCAGTGGCAGCCCGCGCTACTCGCTCGTGGAGCACCGCGGCGATGTCGTCCGCATCGGCCACTCCACGAGCGGCGACGAGTCGTGGCAGCAGCCGGTCGACGTCGTAGCCGTCGGCTTCGGCTCGGCGCAGCTCCGCGCCGAGAGCACCGAACGCCGTCGAAGCGGTCGCCGCATCCGCCTCCCCCGCCGACAGCCCGGATGCGAGCAGGAGCGCCGCCCACCGCTCCTGTTGTGCAGCGCCCGCGATGGTCTCGTATTCGGCGGCGAGCTGCGCGACCGAGCCCCAGGCATCCTGCTCAGTGGCGATGGTCTGGTGGGCCGACAGCTCGGCCCCGACGTGCTGGAGCACCCCGTACAGCACCGAGCGCGCGGTCGCCTCTGCCGGATCTCCGGGGTACCGTTCGCTGTGGTCGTCATCCGGTCGGTTGACCGAAACGTACGCGGTATTGGCCTGCCGTCCGCGCGTCATGGCAACGTAGAGGTTCTCGCGCGTCGTGCCCGGCTCGATGAGCGCGTGCGCGGTGTCGGTGGTGACACCCTGCGCACGGTAGGCGGTGACCGCGTACCCGAGTTCGACGTGCTCGGCGACATATCCGGCGGGAAGCACGATCGCACCACCCCAGCGACGCCCCGCGCGACGAACGGTCATCGCGCCGTCCGCCTTCACCGCCGAGACGACCCACCGGTCGCCGTTGCGTACCCAGTCACACCCGGCGCGGAGCGTGCGCTCATTCCGGCGCGTCAACACCACGTCGCCGACAGACGCCGCGGTTCCGTCGTGAAGCGCGACTTCGGCGCTCGCATCGACATCACCGGCCAGCACGAGGTCGGCGCGGGCTCGCTGGTTGAGCGCGGTCACCGCGTCACCGGTCTCGGCGATGAGGATGGAGGCAAGCCCGTCCGCCCGGTCGCGTCGCCAGGCCGTGTAGGCGGCATCCGCCATCCGCTCCGTCTCCCCGCCGATCAGGCGACCATACACTTCGTAGGCATCAATGGCGGCGGGCCGCCCATGCCGAAGGTCGAGTGACGCGGCCTTCTCCCAGGCGTGGACGAAGCGGTGCACGTCGGCCAACTCGGGCACATCCTCACGACTGGCGACAAGCATGGCGAATGCCCCGCCCGCGTCGACAGATTGCAGTTGCGCCCAGTCACCGACGAGCAGCACCTTCGCGCCCGCGCTGGATGCGATGCCGGTGAGCCGGTCGAGCGAGAGCGTTCCGCCGAGCGATGCCTCGTCGATGATGACGAGCTGGCCCTCGGTGAACGTGATGCCGTGAGTTCGGTAGTTCTGCCACCACTTCGCGGTGTTCTCGGTCGAGATCCCGAGGTCTTCGGCGAGCGCCTGTGCAGCAGTGGCAGACGGCGCGAGACCCACGACCGAGCCCGCGCCGTGTTCGGATTCCCACGCGCGACGCAGTTCGTTCATCGCCGTGGTCTTACCTGCACCGGCTGGGCCGACGAGCAGGTCGAGCACGCGACCGGAGGTTGCGATGGATTCGAGCGCCGCACGCTGGTCCTCGCCGAGGGCGCGCCCCCGCTTGCCTCCTGCGTGCGCGGCACGTGCGAGGGCTGCGCCCGTGATGACGGGGCCGCCGGTGTTGCGCGCGAGCGCAAGCAGCCGGTCTTCGGCGTCGAGTAGTGCGGTTGCGGAGTAGCGGGCGGAGTTGCGGGGACGGAAGACGCTCGTGCCGTCGCTGCGCTGGAACACGACGGGGCTGCTTGCAAGCTCGGGCGGGGTGAGGCGCAAGGACGCGCGCTCGGCGGCATCCGCAATCATCCCGACGATCGCCTCGCGGTCTTCGGTTGCGGTGAAGCGCCAGCCCATCGTCTGCCGCGCCGCCTCTGCGTACAGGTTCCAGCGTCCCCAGGTGGTGCGCTTCTCGCCGACGACCGACACCACTACCTCGCCGACGTGAGCGATCACGTCGAGCGGCACGTCGTCCGCCCGCAGCAGCGCAGGGGCTGCCACGTTCAGGGCCTCGCGTGCCCACTCGGTTGCATCGCGCCCAAGTAGACGGCCGGCGCGGGTGCGCCAGTCGTTCGTCAGCTCGGCGAGCGACCGCAGCACCTTGTCAGGCCGGGTCGCCAGGGTCGCCTGCTGACGCAGCCGGATGATCGTTGCCTTCGACGGCGCGTGCCCGTGAGAGGAGACGTATTCGGCGATCAGCCGGTCCTTCTCGATGTCGATGTGCCGCGAGCGGGAAGAGAACTCGGCGAGGAGCCCCTCCGGCACCGTGGCGATCGACCAGACCGGGTTGCGGTCGGCCTCACGATCCCGCCGCTCCCACGCGACGCCGAGTGAACGCGTCAGGTGGTCGGCAAACACCGCGTTGTGCAGCTCCGAGAGCGCGACGGTCGCCGAGTGCAAGGGGCGGCCATCGAGCGAACGCCATTTGCCGTCGAACACAGTCTGCACCTTGTTGCTCACGACTACGTGCGTGTGCAACTGCGGGTCACCGGCACGCGAGTCGAAGTGGTCGAACGCAACCGCGATGAGGCCCGTGACATCGACCTGCGCAACCGCCCCGTCTCGCGAGGTTGCACCCGAGCGCGTGGCCGCAAGCTCGCGCTCCATGAATGCAACCACCTCCACAACCGCTGCATGATGCGCGTCGGCGATGGTCGCCTGCGTATCTGCATCCGCCACGGCCCAGAGCACGGATGCCGACTTCGGCAGCGAGAACGTGAAGTCATACCCGGCAACTGCTCGGCGCAGCCCGCGTTCGGCTTCCTCAGTCTCGATGGCCGCGGTCGCCTCGGCCCGCTCGACGATGCCAAGGCTCGGATCAAGCACCGCGATCCGCGCGGCGATCCGATCGGCGACGCTCACATACGACGGATACGCGCGACCGAGCGGTTCGCCGGTCACCGGGTCGAACCCCATCCCCAGGAGCAACTGGAGCTGCGCCTCGGATACGAGCGCTCTCCCGGTGATCTCGCCATGGCCGAGAGCTGCCAGCCCACTGCCGAGCCAACGACCTGGCGGCGTGCCCGCCTCGGCGTAGTACCGCGTCAGTGGAGTGGAGAGCGACCGGTCGCCATCCGCCGCGGCGACGGTGCGGAGCAGATACTTGTACCCATCGCCCGAGCTCATCACCCGCATCGAAATCGACACCGGGCACCGCCTCTCCTCTGCCAGAGAGGTGGGCTGCTGAGCCCGCGTGAGCGGGCGCAGCCCCTTGATCTGCAAGACGTGTATCAGCTTTATGGGCGTTCACCGCTGCCCATACAGTCACACGTCCTGGACGATCAAGAGCGCCGGATACAGCTAGCCAGCGACGGACCGACACTACGCGTCGATCACCGATGTAACGCTATCGGGAGCGCAGCGAGCGATACCACTTCTTTGCCGTCACCCCGTTCCGTGTGTCGTCGTACTGGAAGCACTCGGACAATCGGTTGGTGTCGTCCAATACGCGCAACAGCACCGCTGCGCTCAGGCTTCCAGCAGTTCCTGTTTCGTAGTGACTCACCCAATTGCTAATGATCCCTGTGACGTGGTGAGCACCAAAATCCGCCTCCTGGCTTTGAGCTAGCACGAGCATTCCCGCGGCCTTGTGTAAATCGATTGCCGCCTGAATAGCCGCGATCGAGTTGGAGACCATCCGGCTCTGGTCCTTCATCGCGTAGTCAATCGGCACCGGGATATCCAGCTTTCGGATGATCTCAGTCAGCTTGAACTCCAGATGCTGGCGGATGAGCGGCTCTGCCTGTTGTGCCTGTCCAGCATTCAGGAAATCACGAGCAGTGTCTTCCAGCCTCGAAGCGCCTTGAGCGTGGGTTACTACTGCGCCGACTGGCGGCGATCCGTTCAGCCGCTGATGGTGCCATCCTAATGTGTTCCCGAGCTTGTCAAAGTATTTCTCCAACTGGCCATCATGGCTGAGGATGATGAACTGTAGTCCGTCCGCACCTGAACGAGCCTGAAGGGAACTCCGGATGTGCTCCATCAAGAAGTACTGATGCCCAGCGTCAAAACTCGAAGTGACATCGTCTAGCACCACAAACCGCGGAGAACTCTTGTGTCGTTTCGCGGCGGACAGGAATACAGAAATCGCGAGCGCATTCCGGTAGCTCTCAGAAAGCACAGCTCGCGCCGATACATCGTGGAGTCCGTGGAAAACCTCTAGCTCGACCCTCAACTCCTCACCGGACGAAGGACGCCGCAACTCGGGAACGATCGCTTGGGTGTTCATGATGCTTGCGAACATCGACTTGTAGGCAGAGCCGATCTCTGCAACCTTGGCGCTCGTCATCCGCGTTTCAGCATCCGCGAAGGTCTTCGAAGCCTGAGATATGAAATCGATCCACGCCTGCCGCGCCTTGCGCTTCCCGTCGGCGACCTCGTACTCGACCTCATGCTGGTCGTACTCCTCCCACGCGTCACGAAATCTACGGGCCGCATCCACACGTCGAGAAAGGGCGACGAGAGATGGCGGAAGGCTGGCTTCGATCTGCTCTCGTTCGGAGACGAGCGAGGCCATCTTGCCCGCAACAAGCGTGCCGAGCAACTGAAGCCGATCGAAGCAGGAATCAACATCGGTTACGACGACGGTCCCCATGCGGACCGTCTCCTGAAACGCGTGCGCAATGCGCTCACTTGATTCGAGGCCGATATGCGGACTTTGTTCGATCTGCGCAAGAAGGCTTGCCGACGTGCTCGCGCTCCAAATGTCGTCGAGTTCCCGAGTCCTTTCCGCAACCGTTGCGTACTGATCAAGCTGCTCTTCAACCAGATCCCCAATGGTCCTCTCGATCAGGGATCCACAGACCGGGCAAATGTGAGGATTCTCAAGCTCCCCGCCATCGATAATCTTCTGGACTGCAGCGAAAAGGTGTTGGTAGTGCTCTCCTTGTGTCGTCGCCAGCTGCTCAGTCAGTTCACGAACGCCATTGACTAGCACGAGACGCTCTTCATTAACCGCGCTTACCAGTACAAGCTTCTCCAGATCCTCGACAACCCGGTTGATCTCCAGCAAGCGGGCGCGTTCGTCACCGCCTTCTGCGCTTTCAAGAGACGTCGCAACAGAGGCGAAGTCAACGTCCTTTATCGAGACGCCCTCGAAGAAGCTGCTCACGAGAGGTATAGCGGTGAGGACACTCGATATTCCAGTTCCGAGTGCCGTGAGATCATGGCTATCGCCGATCTGTTCCCCTGTTAGCTCGGTAAACGCCGCGTGAAGACGAGCCACGACCGTGGGCATCGCCCGCGATGCAGCAGACGCAGTTGCCTCGAGCGCAGGCATGCCGAGATCATTGCGAACACTTCGAGTGTCCGACAGAACGCGGAGAGCCTGCCGATACTCCGAGTACTCCGCCAACCCAAGAAGGGATGCGAAAGAACGTCCTCGTCTCAGCGGCGTGTCGTCGATAAATCGTTGAAAAGATGCGTAGTCCAACAGTGTGAACGCTTGGTCGAGCGCCACCAGCAACTGAGCCGGATCGGCATGCCCAGAGGGACTCGTCACTGATCGTATGCCGGTCGTTCCGTCGAGTTCAACCAGTACGGTGTCAACGCTTGATGGGGTGTCATCCGACGTGAAATCCACCTCAATCGATGCCCGCCCCGCGCCATGAAATCGGTTGACGTAGTACCGGTCTGCGTTATCCGATGCTTGAAGTTCAGCGAGCTTCGGGATCTCGCCCTTGATGGCGTATGTCAGCGCCTCAAAGAGTGAGCTCTTTCCGCTCGCGTTCGTCGCGAACACTGAGTTCACGTGATCGCTTTTGAACTTCATCTCCAGTGGCGTGCCGTGGTTGTTGATCCCTCGGAAGCCTTCTACCTTCAACCGGGTTAGGAAATAGCGCGTCATTCTGCCCCGCCTTCCTCGCTGAGCAGCGACTGGTCGAGTCTCCGCGCGATCTCGGCGTTGAAGCTCGTACGCATACGGGTACGGTCCTCGTCGCCCGCGACAATTTGACTAGCGAGCTCCCCCAATAGCTCTCCCATTTCCGGGCTGGCGCTCCGTACATGTTCAAGAAACGTGGTGATGTTCTCCGAGAATCCACGGTCTTCATCAAACTCGAATGGTGTGGGGCTCCCCTCACTCGGCAGAGTCATAGCTTCCTCGCTTTCGGGATTGCGGTCTTGGGGCGTTGTACAGTCCTACCTGCCTTTGCGCACAACACAGTCACTCACGTTCGCGAATGTAGGTGACGCCGAAGGCTACGACCTGACGGAACTCCTGACGACGCGCACCAAGGTCGAATTGGCTGCCAGAACCCTTTTGGAATATGTCGAGCCCGCGCCCGAGCAGGATCTTCCAGCCATTGTCCGCTCTAATGGAACGATCGTGGATTGTCTCGTCCCAGACGACCGTGAATTTGATACCCACGGCCGCGGCTCCGTCCTGGATCTCATTCATCATGAGCAAGTGCTGCCGTTGGAACTCGCCGGTGTCCTCCTTCGTTAGGAGGGTGACGGCGATCTCGTCAGCAGGATCTTTCGCGGCAGCGAGGAGAGCCAGCAGGTCTACAAGATTGCGACCCTGGTGCGGGAGACGGATGTAGGGGTCGACGATCGTGATCTCGGTTGCGCCGCGCAAGTACGGCAGCAGCATCGTGTCGTACGAGACGCCGCGTTGGTTCTCCTGGAACTCCCGGTGCCCCTCGAAGAACGTCGGCTCGGCAGGTGGAGCCATCTCGATCGGCTCTTCACCGACCTGCCTAGGATCGCTCTGCTCGTCGCTCGCAATGTCGCCGGCTCCCTTCGCAGACCGCCGGTGATAGTACTTCGGGTACTCGTCTTCTTCGAGCGTGGACACCGCGTGCCACACACTGGCGGTGTCTGAATAGCCGAACCTCACTTCGGCCATCGTCGAGTCGATTCGCAGGATCTGATCCTTGACGCGCTTACGCCCTTCAATTGCTAAGCGCAGCAACTCCTCAATCTGTTCAGCGGTTGCTTCACCGTGGGGGTAGATGAGCTTCATTAGCCCCGAGAAAGTCTTGTGGATCCCGTCACGATCGCGAGTTGAGATGTCGGATCCCAACGTAAAGTGCTGCTGGTAGCGGTCCGAATAGTCGAAGTTACGCATCGACTTCAGCACTTCAGCGATGTAGTCGACCACGAACCCGTAGCCGTCCGAGAACATCTCGCTGCGGATCGTGTCGATCTCCCACCCTGGGATATAGAAGTGCAGGCGGTCGAGGTATGCCGGGTCGTGATAGCTCTCGGGCAGCTCGTCGAACAAATCGGCGTGCTTGAGCATGAACGGCACAGTGTGCGAAGTATTTCCGACGAACACCATTGAGGCCTCCGCCCCGAGGGTCTCAACACCACGCGAGAATGACTTGTTCGCCATGTAGTTCTTCATAATGTCGACGAGCGCTTTGTCGGTGCGCTTCTTCTTGCCCGCGAACTCGTCAAATGCGACAACATCCCAGTACCCGACGAGACCGAGGCGACCGTTCGCGTTGTTCACGAACAACTTCGGGACGGTCACCTCGCCGCCTGAGATCAACATCCCGTGCGGTGAGAACTCTGAGTAAATGTGTGACTTGCCGGTGCCCTTGGGGCCCAGTTCGACGAGGTTGTAGTTGCGCTCGACGAATGGGATCAAGCGCACGAGCTGCAGCAGCTTCGCGCGCCGACCAAACATTTCGGGGTTGAACCCGATCGACTGGATTAGCAGGTCGATCCACTCATCAGTGGTGAACTCGGCTCGTGAGGCGAGGTAGCCGGCGTAATCAAAGTTCGACATCTGAATCGGCTTGAGTGATCCGAGAATCCAGGGCGAAACACGGGCATCATCGGAGTGGAAGTATTCCACGTCGCATAGACACCAGACTCCGCCGACGAGCAGCTTCTGGTGTGCGGTGACGGTGGCGGAATCGACGACGACATTCGTGATCCCGAGATTCGCGAACGATGCCTGGTAGACGTCGTCCTTCTCGTTCAGAGTGACGCTGACTTTGTCGATGACCCGGTAGCGCCCGCGCTCCTTGATCTTTGACTTGACGAGTTCTGACTCGTTGCGATGCACATAGTGCTGGGCGAGGATCTCCCGCACGCGGTCGATGCCCGCTTGAATCGTCGCCTCGTCGTCGGATGCCGCGTACTGGCCGAGCAGGTATTCCAGCACGTACGACGGCACAATCGCGTTGCCCTTGACCGCCTTGACGAGGTCCTTGCGGACCACCGCTCCGGCGAAGTGCTCGTTGATCTTGCGGTCGAGGTCAGTCTGCGGCGGCGGGACTTCGGCCGCTCCACTTTCGGGCGCGTCGCCCCCCGGCTGCGTGACGCTGTCAAGTGTCATGGCTGTCCTCTCCTTAGAAATCGAAGTCCGAGGCGAACGACCTCTTCAGCGTGTACATCGCTTTGGCATACACGCGCCACTGGTTGGTGTTCGGGATGCGCTCCTCGAGCCGGAACTCGACGGCGCGGTTGTTGAACTCGTTCGCGTCTTGGCTTAACAGCATGTGCGCGCTCTGATAGCGGTCACGCTTGTCGGTCGACTCCTGGCCAAACGTCAGCTCGGGCTCGTTGGAGATCAGCGTCTCGCCCACATAGAGGCCAGCGCGCACCAGACGGGGCTGCACCTTCTCGCTGACCGGTTCGGACTGGAACAACTTGACGACGAGCTGGCCGGTGGTGATCTTGTCGGACTCGGGCAGCACCTCGACGTTGACCAGTCGGGTGTCGCTCTTGCGCTTCTTGTTGATAGTCAGCACGGGTACGACGATCTCCTGCAACGCAGCGCCGCCGTGCACGAACCGCGAACCGGCACCCGGTAGGCGCAGTCGGTGGATCGACTTCGGGATTTGCACCTGAAGATCGCTGTCCAGTCCGACCTGCTTCGGGGCGAAGGTGCGGAATGCCGAGTCGTCCTTCAGCCCCCGACCGAGCACATATCGGCGGTTGGTAACGGTGACGTCATCGCCCTGTGGGAGCCTGGAGAGGTAGAACGAGTCGGCGAGCGCGGTGTCCTGGAACAGGAACCCGTGGTCGGCGGTGACGAGGATGTTGGTCGCGTTGGCGTTTGTGAGGCGCTTGACGAGGTCGACCAGCTCGCGCAGCGCGTCATCGGCGGCCTCGAAAACCTGGCGTTCGGTGCGGGCTTTGTCGCCGGTCGCATCGATGCGGTCGTGGTACACGTACAGCACCTGGTACTGCGCATAGAGCTCGCGCAGCTCATCCCGTGAGAGCGCGAGGACATCCTCTGCCTGAATCGCTTTGCCGTCGACAGCGCCGAGCACCTTGTTGCGATTTGCCGTGCCGTCGGAGCGCTGCCCGTCAACGAGCACGGGGTCGCCACCCTTCGAATGACCGATCGTCTTGTGCGGCAGGAGAGCGGCCATGCCGAGTTGGGTGTAGCTGGGAAGCACGCCGAGCACGGCGTCGAGGGTCGCGTCGAACCGGTCTTCCTGCCGAATACGCGTGCCGAGTTCTTCGGCAACTTCGTAGCGCAGAGCGTCCGAGATGATGACGACGGCCTTCTTGCGGCCATCGCGGATAATCGGCGCGACATGCTCCGTGTAGAACGCGGTCTGCGGGCGTAGCACCGACGAACGCCACCGATCCGTCGCATCGACCTGCTGCTGCCATGCGTTGCCCAGCTCGTAGAGGAATTTGTTCGCGTAAAACTTCTCCACCTCGGCACGCAGAGTCTCCAGTGGCCCGGAGTGCTCAGCCGTACGCGCGGCGAATACGAACTGTCGGTAGAGCTGGTCGACGCGGAACCACTCACGTCGGTAGCGGTCGAGTCCCTCGTCGAAGGATGACACGGTGAACTTCAGCGTCGTCAACTCGCTCAGCAGCTCGGATGCACTGCCGATAGCCGCGTAGAGCTTGCGGTAGCCGTCGATCCAAATACTGCTCTGGCGACTCCGAATGACGTCGCTGACGTCGCGCGCGGTGACAGTGCGCTCGGCGACGGCACGGGCGAGGTCGCTGATGATCTTGCGTTCGACCTCCTCGAAGAGATCGTTGCCCGCGAGGTCACGGAACGTGGCGTCCTCGATGCGGCCCGCGTAGTCGAGATCAGATGCCGCACGCCTTGCGAGTGCTGTGAGTGCGTCCGTGCTTCGTCGATCGTTGCGCAGGCTCGCGAAGTCAAGCTGGATATTGCGCAGCCCGCCCGGGCGATCCGACTTGAACCCGTCGATCGCCTGCCGGAACACCCACAGTGCGAAGTCGTGGACACTCGGGCTCGGCGACGTGTAACCGTATATCGCAGCCGCACCCTTCCAGTGGAACTCGTCGAGCCCGTAGTCGACAAGCGCACGGTATTTCGCATCACCGCCGGCGGCGTTCTCGATCAGCAACGTGCGCGTCAGCTCCAGCAGGCTGTGCTCCCGCTGGCCGAGAAGCACAGCCAACATCTTCGCCCGCAGCTTGTCGGCGTCGTCATCCGGCTCAAGCAGCACCTTGAGGCTCTGCACACGCTTCGCCGCCCGGAAAAACTTCTCGTGCACACGGACAACCTCGTCGATGCCGTCTGCAGTCAGACCAAGGTCCTGCTGCACGAGGGAGGTGCGGTCGGCCGTAAATACTCCGGAGGCCAGTTCGAGGTCGAGCAGCCAGTTCGCGACCCCCGTCGGGACAGATCCCGCGCGATAGACGAGGAACTTGGACTTCGGCGCGACGCGCAATATCCGGTTCTTCACCGCGTACTCGTTATTCTCGACGCGCATCGTCTCGACCCCATCCAGGCCGAGCGTGTCGAGGTCGCCCGTATACTCACTGTCTGGGTCATGCCAGAACACAACGCGTTGCGTATTGAACCGACGCGCCAAGTGCTCCTTCACGGCGGAGGTTTCACTCATCGCTGGCCTCCAGGCCGGGGATCTTCTTGAGCGCGGCACCGAACTTCGGGTAGTTGGCCTTCACTCCGTCGTCGAGATCGATCGCGAGCTGCTGGGTGGCGAGCGGGTAGAGCACATCGTGTTCGTACTCGTCGAGTTCGAGCAGCACCTTGCGCAGGCGATCGACTTCCTTCTCGGCGGCCGCCTTCTCGCGGGGCGTGCCGTCACTTGCCGCGAGTCTCACGTGGTGCTGGCGGCTGGCCTCCAGCTTCGACTTGAACTCGCGCAGGTACTCGTTCAACACCGTCGAGACGGTCGACGGCGTGTAGCGGTGCATGTAGATGAGGGCGCTAAACGAGCCCTTCGGGCTAGAGAACAGCCAGTAAATCGGGCGCTTCTTGTACCGCTGCACATGATCCTTGTAGAAAGACTTCACGAAGTAGTCGCGCAGGTCCTTCACTCCGAGCGTTTCGGTGATGAAGCGCAGGTTCTCCTCGAAGTGTTCCTCGCCGAACGCGACCCGCAGGAACTGCCGGAACCGCGCCACGATATCGTCCTCGAACCAATCGCCGTCCACGATTGGGATGACGTTGTCCTCATCCGGCATGAACGACGGGCTCGGCACCTTCGCCAAGTATTCCTGCAGCGTGCCGCCCTGGTTGGCGAGGATGAGCCCCGACTCGTCAAGGCTGTACCGCCCGAACATGCAGCCAACTGCGTAGGAAATGAGATCCTCGACGGCAGATTCCTGGCTGTCGAGCGAGACATCCGACGGAACGAAGTTGAGCTGCCGATCCTGTGCATCATGCGAAAGCTCATACCAGCCCTCGAACAGACCGTTGTTGATTTCCTCAAGCTCCTGCAGCCGTTCAGAACGGTCGACCGTATGAGCCAACCATGCCGGCACCGCGTCTCGCAGCCTCGAGCCACCGATAATCAAGCCATCGAACAGAGGCAGCGTCGCAAAGTCCCATGACACCTCGCCTGAGTCCCATGCAGACTTGGCGATCTCAATTGCCTCGCTTACGATCTCTGAAATCTGGCCTTTGTTCGCGGCGGACGGCAAGGGGATCTTCTTGACGGTGCCCGCCTTATAACTGATCGTTGGCATAAGTAGTTCGCCGACATAGCCGAAGGCACTGGAGTTCATCGCTCCAATCAGAAAATAGTTGTCGTCGCCTCCCACGACGACGGGCCCTTTATCGGCAAAAAGATATCCATCGGGGTAGTACTTAACCCGGAGGCCATTTGTCCCAACATCGGACCATGTTCCTCCAGCCTGAAAATAGAGGTCCTTGCTGGGCTCCACGAAACCGGAAAGCCGGGCCATCTCATCTCGAGCGGCGCGGTCAAAAGCGAGAACCAGAGTATTGTTCCCGTACCAGCGCGTGGATGTCCCTCCTTTGTTGTATGGCACCCATCGTGCGTGAGCAGAGTCAACGTCCTGTCGCTTGGTCGCGTGTCGGATAAACCGGTCCGCCCCGGCTTCCCACCACTGTCTGAGAAATCGTGCGTTGTCCCCGGTATGGATGCCTTCCCTTATCGGGGCGAGATCTCCGATCGGCGGATGAGCTCCGTAAAGGCGTGCTAGCAGATCGGCTTCCCAATAGACAATTGGCGTCGACGGAAGACCGGCCAGGAGACGCTGTAAAACGTGGCTTACATTCGCCTGCTCGCGAAGGCCAGTTGCTTTGGCCGAAGCATTACCTTCGACGAGTCGTATGTACTGGCCAGCCGTCGCATCGACCGGCCGCCTGTTGCATAAAACAACTCCGGCGGTAGCGACGATTTCTCCATTTAGAGACTCAAATGCACGCGTGCCGAACTGCGCGAGCGTAGCAATCGAAGTCCTGGCAAGGATCAAGCTGCGAAGACCCTCGTAGGACGTCGTGAACATCCAACCCTGCATGGTCACCATAGCTAGGTAACCGCCACTCCGGAGCAACTCGAGTGAGCGCTCTATGAAGATCGCGTAGAGATCGGATCGCGTCACCTTGAACCGGACAGCCAGGAGACTTCTGAGCAGCGGATCGAAACTACCGCTACCCATGTACGGTGGGTTCGCCACGACGACGGAGTATTGACTCAAGAGGTAACTCGCCTGCCGCAGCACCCTGCGCGCTCGCTCATGGAGTTCTACGGAAATGAGATCACCCTCATCTGCATCTCCGCTATGAGCCTCGATCGCGGCCGCGATCTCGGGACTGGGCTGGATTAGCGCTCCCAAGAGATCCGCGTGCGCAAACTGATTCCAAAACAACTCTTCAGCAGCCGAGTATTGTCGCCGGGTAACGAGAAGGGCGAGTTCATCCGTTGTAAAACGGATCGGCTCAAGCACGCAGATGTTCGGTTGGATGCCTCGCGAGAAGAACGTGCGTTGTCTTTCCCGGGCCTTCATCATAAGCGCGAACGCGGCGAGAGCGCCGGCACGGGGATCAATCTCGGTGCCGTAGAGGTTGTGCTGGAGTATCAAGCCGGGGATGTCTCCAGGTGCGTAACCTTCTTCCTCGTAGATCGCGTAGATCAGGTCGAAAGCGTAAGTGAGCATGTGCCCAGAGCCGACGGCTGGGTCAATGATTTTCAACTCTTCAGGGCTGGAGACCTTCAGGAAGTCGGTCTCTTCGGCGACCGGCTTGATGTAGTACTCCATTTGCTCGGCCAGGCGCGAGGTTGGACGGTTAAGCAGCCACAGCCGCCCGAGGGAGTTCTCGACGAGATAGCGAACGATCCAGTGCGGGGTGAAGAGCTGGGTAGCGGCGGGAATCTCCGCAGCGCCGGCCTTCTTGTTCTTCTTGAACCCGGCGAAGACCTCGTCCTTCCGCTCCGAGATATAGAACTGGTACAGCCAGCCGATGACTTCGACGTCTCGGCAGACATCCTCGGTGAGCACGGTGACGGCGCGCGCGAGCACGGAGTCGTCGGCGAGCAGGTTGGCGGGGATGAGCAGCTCGGTGTAGTCACCTTCGCGTTCGAACATGAACGGCATCGAGCGGTTCCAGTGGCGGCAGTACTCGGTGAGCAGCAAGGCGTATGCCTCGCCCTGTGGGTCGTCGCTGCGGCGGGTGCCATCAAGCAGCGCGGTGATCTCTTCGATAGTGCGCTTGTTCGTAACAACGGCGGGGTCGATGTTGCCGCGTTTGGCGTCGGCCAGCACTTCCGGCTGCCCGATATTCTGCCCACGCTGAGGCGAGGCGATGCCGGTGCCGGTGTAGCCGTTGGCATCCATAAAACGCAAAGCGATGATGCGGTTGAACCAGGTGTAAGCAACCTTGTCGGCTATAGCATCACGTCCGGTTTCGCCGCCGCCCCCGGCCGCGATATCGCGCTCGAGTGCAGCGACCACGCTGGCACTTTCGACTCGGTCTTTGGAGGCCGGAGCGAGCACCGCGACGATGCGCGCGTTGACTTCGCGGATCAGGGCGATGCGCGCCCAGGTGGCGAACGACTTAAGGGGTGCGGTTTCCATCAGTGTGTCTTTTCCATTACAGGGCGATCCGCTTTCCGTCATTGAGCGCGTCGATTAGCGACGTTCGGAGTGCCGCGACATACCGGTCGACGTCTTCGGGTGTCTCCAGAACGCCATGCACGCCGGTAGCTGTGATCGTCTTGACCGAGATAGTCTGCTTGACCGGAGCGGGTGCTGGATCGTCAGTCCCCTCGGCTGGCCGCGCTGTTGCGGCGAGCTGATCGAGCAGTGCGGGGAAGAGGGTCTCCTCGAAGCTGTTCCCCAGCTCGCGGATGAGTGCAATTTGAGGCTCGTCGCCGATGCGGGTGATCAGCTGATCGACCGTCCTGACGACGCGCTGTTGTGCGTCTTCGGTCGCGTCGCGGTAGATCGTGCTGCCGAGCAGCGCAGTTCTGCGTGACTCGATCTCCGCAATAGCCCCTGCACGGTTCGCCGCGAGGACCTCGTCGATTCGAGCCCGAAGGGCGTCGGCTGCCTGCTTAAGCTGGGCCATGCGGTTGCCGCGAAACGCCTGGGGGTCATCGAGCAAAGCCGTGACCTCCACGTCGCTGTCTGCGGCGAGATAACCGAGGTTGCTGACGTTCGACCGCAACAGTTCGGCCGCGTCGTCGAAAATCGCCCGCTGCCCGCCGCCGAGGAACGCTTGGATCGGATCAATCACGCTCTCCTTGGCGTCGAGCAGCTCGTCGCCGAGTGCGAATTCCGACAGGTACCACTCGTCGGGCTTACCAACCACCTGCTCAAGAAGCGAGATCGACGCGTCAAGCTGAGACACGAACGGGTACTTCGATCCGGTCACCCGCGCCTTCAGTTCGTCGAGCTTGCCACGCAACTTGTCGCTGCCGTGGCGGGCGAGTTCGAGCGAGTCTTTGGGTGCGGTGGCCTCGTCGAAGAAGTCGGTGCAGAAGGAGCGAAATGCAGCGACTTTGCGCTCGTCGAACGTCTTTTGGGGTGCAACGACGGCGTGCGAGTGCTTCTGCGTGTTACGAAGCACGCCGGCGACCTCGCTGCGCTTGAGAGCGTTGGCATCGACGGTGAGAATGATCTTCGATGCCCCGACTAGCCAAGCGATCACGACCTCGAT
This sequence comes from Cryobacterium sp. TmT2-59, assembly GCF_004403545.1. NCBI lineage: Bacteria > Bacillati > Actinomycetota > Actinomycetes > Micrococcales > Microbacteriaceae > Cryobacterium > Cryobacterium sp. TmT2-59. The sequence continues at coordinate 42,204 of NZ_SOGM01000088.1, forward strand.
CGAGGCGAGGTCCCAGCCATACGGCTTGGCCTGGAAAGTATCGACGATCGATTTGACGGTCACCTGCTCGCCGAGCCGGTCACGTCGCAGCACGTGCGAGAGCACCTCGTCACCGGGCGCGGCGAGCTTCGACAGCGACGGATCATCGATCAGCCCCGACTGGTTGGGGTTGGCGAACCCAGCGACCTGCTGCTCGGTGTAACTCGTACCTCCGAGCAAACTGAGCTGGGTGTAGGTGCGGGCGATGAGGTCCTGAAACCCGTCCGTGACCCGCGCGAGCGCATCCTGCGAGCCCGAGGTCACATTGGCAGCGTTGATCACGAGCTCGGCCTTGCCAGCCGCGCGACGGATCCGCTCGACGAGTTCCTTCTCGCGCTCCACGTTCAGCGCGGCCTTCGAGCGCAAGATCTGGTCTTCGACCGCCGACAGCGAAGTGGTCTGCTTGCGCTTGGTGTACTTCTCGGTCTTGATCAGCAACCGAAGATCCGAGAGCACCCGTTCATCGGGCCCAAGGATCACGCGGAGCTCGTCCTTTCCGGTGCTATGTGCCCGGATCGTCTGGGCGTCGTACGGATACTCAGGGGTGATGAAGTGCACCGACAGCTCGCGCTGTTGCCCGTACACCTGGTCGTCAAGCTTGTATCCAAAGGCAAAATCCTGCCCGTTCTTGGCGTAGCGCAGCTTGCTTGTGCGAACGACATCCTGCGAGAGGATCTTGAACAAACGGCCAGCGACCTCGGAGGCGTCGATGTCGACGTTCTTGATTTCCTCCTCGATCACCTGCTCCTCGTTGGTCAGGTACTCGTAGACGTTGCCGCTGCGCTGCACGTACGTCTGCGTCTCCAGCAGCGTCAGCGCCTCCTGCACCTGCTTCGACAGAGCAGGCAAATCGAGGCCAAACCGGTCGTAGACCAGCACGGTGAGGTTGCGCGCGGTGGCCTGGAAGCTCTCGACATACTTGATCAAGAACAACGCCTTAAGTAGACGCACAGCCAGCTCGTTGTCGAGGTTGCGCTCGGCAACGTCGATCGAGCGCTGCGAGGCTGACTTCAGGGAGGCGCGGATGCCCGCGAACATGTGGTCAAAGGTGGCGAGAGTGCCGACCCTGACGTCGCCGATGTCTTTGGCGACTTGTTGCACGACGCCGAGCATCGACCGCTCGCCAACCGAGCTGTTGCGCCCCTCGAACACGTTGTGATCGGAGATGCCCTCGATCGCCGCCTGGAACAGCGGAAACTGGTAGCTCACGAATGGGTAGGTGCCGACGAAGTGGCCCTCGTCGGTGTAGTTGCGGTACGTCTTCGCACCGTCGACGAAATCGAACAGGGTCTTGAAGTTTGCCGACTCCGCCGCGTAGATCGCGCTCAGCGCGGCAGCGCCCTGCGAGTTCTTCTCCAGCAAACGCTTGCGAATGACCTCCTCGACATCCGCGCTCGTCAACTTCACCCGCGTCTTGAAACGGGCCTGGATCTTCGAGAAGTCGTTGCCCTGTTGCTTGGTGCGGTCACCGACGACCTTGTCCATGTCCTCCTGCGACGTCACGAACACCCACGCCCGCCCCTGGCACTTCGTGTTCAGAGACTCCGCAATCGTCTGCAAATTCAACATCAGATGCGTGTTCGACCCGATGAACTGCCCCACCTCGTCGACATAGAAGTTCAGCCGGAAGCCGGGCACCTGCTTGTCGAGCCACGCCTTTACCTCGTCGGCGAAATCCTCGATCGAGACCGCATAGGTTGCCTGATAGGTCGCAAGGATGTCCGGAGCGCTCGAAGTGTCCACACCAGTGACCTGCGCGTAGGCATCATTGACCTGTTTGCGAACCGTCGGGAGCCCGAAGCTTGGTCGGCGTTCAACCCAGTCGCGGCCCGAGATGGAATTGAAGGCTTTCGTGAACGCCTCCAGCTGTCCTTCCTCGTCCATCTGGCGCTCAAATCGGGCAACGTGACCTTGATCGCCGTAGTAACCGCGGGACTCGTCGAAAACCTTCACGAACACCTTCAGCAGGGCGTCCGACTGGTCCTTGCTGATGAGGGTCGCTTTTTGGTCGATGTTGAACAGGAGGCTCTTCGCCGGGATGCGGTCGGCCTTCCCGAGCAGCGCAGGCAGGAACGCGCCTTGTGCCTTCACACCGAAGCTCTCGGAAACGCGCTGGCGCGAGAAGTCTTGTCCCTGCACATCACCAAGCAGGTGGGCGAGCATCTTGAGCAGGTGCGACTTGCCCGAGCCGAAGAAACCCGAGATCCACACGCCGTTGGCGTTGGTGTAGTTCGTATACGCCTCGAGCAGCAGTTCCAGGCCCTTGGCAGCCTCATTCGTCAGGACGTACTCGTCGACCTCCGTGCTGAGGTGAGCGGTGTCATCAGCCTTGATGACACCCTCGATCGGGCGCTGCACATCCTTGGCAAATATCGCGTTGAGATTCATCGAGTCAAGCCTCCTGTTCCAAGATGTTCTTGGCTCGGTAGTACTGGTCGTCCATCAACTGTCCGAACAGAACGAGCGACGACCCAAGAGTGTTGGACTGCTCGTACCGGCCCGGAAAGAACATGAGCATCGGCTTGCCACTGACCACACTCTGCAGGTTGTTCAGCACGTTGTGCGAACGGATGTACGGAAATACCTCGCCGATGCCGGTGAGGAAGAAGATGTCGAAGGCGCCGTCCGCGATCTTCTCTCGGATCGCCGGAGCCAGGTGCTGCTGCGGATTGAGCATCGATTGCAGCATCTCTGTGAATTCGGACTTGTCCAACTGCGGCTCGACTTCGAGTACTTCGTTCCAGTCCCCGCGGTCCTTGAGTATCTCTACGGTCAGGTCGTAGAGGTTCACCTCGCGAACCACGATGCCCTTGTTTGCCAACCGCCTCTTGATTCGCTTCTTGGAGTCGGCGACCGCGAGCGCATCTTCGGCGTCGTATGGGTAGATGAAAAACGGAACCTCATTGCTGAGGCCCTCCATCCGCAGGAATCTACTGCCGCTGAGCACCGCGAAAAGGTGTTCTTCCTGGCGGGACAGTTCACTGGGGGTCATCGTGTGTCCCTCCCCGGGACGATCGTTGGTAGGAACCGAACGTCGCTCGGTCTACTAACGCCGAGCGCGTCAATTACCCGTTCGGACGGCACCGCCTGGAGGATGTCGCCACGCTCAGACAGCAAGCCCGCTTCGGTCAGCATTCGGAACATCGTGGAACGAATCTTTTGCATGGTGGAGTCTTTGAGTTCTGCGAGCTCGGAATGCCACAGGGCCTTGCCTCGAACAAAGCTGTCGAAGTCGTCATAGCTCAGGGTCGGGGTCAGCAGAATGAATCGCTCGCGGACAACCTCCTCGGCGAAGTCGCCGATCAACGTATAGCGACGGCATGCCGCAACCCACATGAGGTGGCCACGTTCCGTCGCTGTCGCTTCGATCAGCAACTCAAGTTCATTGTCCGTCAGGACGGCAAGACGTTGCGCGACCTCGCGCGCGAGGCGGAACCCCGACGATATGGTGCGCGACTGAAGAAGGTTGTTCTCTCTGATCAGTTCACGCACACGCGCCCAGTCGCGCTCGCGCAGATAGAGAGGAGCGGCGATGACGGCTTCACGAGACAGGAGAGCGCCGCTGGTGAACGACAGGGCATAGCGCTCGACGGTGACATGTTCATTCGTCAATCCGCACCTCCTTCCTAAAAATGGCAAGTCGTACAGCCTACGACCACCGACCGACATCGACCGAGTGGCAACCGTTGGGTCAGGGGTCTCCGACAACGATCGACGCGCCGCCGCTGCGCACCCACTCGTCGACCTCGCTGATCTGGAACTTCCAGAGGCGCCCGATCTTGTGTGCGGGCATCCCCTTCTCGGCGATCCAGGCGTACACCGTGTCTTTCGTGACACCGAGATGGGCAGCAATCTGGTCTGCCGACAGCCAGGGCTCAGCCATCAAAGAATCTCCACTCGGCGCACATCGGAACACGGATACGCCCACCTTATCGGCCAATGAGCGAAGGCTGACCGGGTTTTACCGGGTTTAGCCGTGTGACGCCGCCTAACGCCCCCTTGCGCTCCCCCCAGTACAGGTGACAATTGGATATGGGGCACGCGTCGCTCACGGGCAATGGCTCCGGTGGCAGCATCCGCTACGGGCCAATCGCCGTCGAGACCAGAGAGTTCCGACGGGCGGTGCCCCCTGTCGCCTTCGACTGCGTGAAGCTGCTGCTCATCCGCGAGGGATCGACGATCCTCACGACGGAAAGCGACACGACGTTCGCCAGCGAGGGCGACCTCGTGTTCCTGCGCACCGCGACGCTCTGCGGAGGGGCGCCCGAGCAGGCGGTCACGATCTCGACGCTCTACATCGACACCGACTACCTCTTCGACCTGTGGGTGTGGCAGCTCGCGCCCATCGGCCATGACCGCGAATCGCTGCGCGCCTACACGATGAGGCGCGAGTTTCTGCCGCCACTGACCTACGTGCGCCCCGCACCCGAGACAGCGCACCACATCGGCCTGGTCTTTGACGACCTGAGGGACAGCCTGGCGCTCGGAGCGGACGAGTTCTACCACGCCCAGTCGCTCGTGTCCGAGCTGCTGCACGTCGTCGCGCCGCTCATCGGTGTGACACCTCCCAGCACATCGCCCACGACGAGCACGCTCACGGTGCCCGCGCCGCCACGCAACCGCAAGTTCGCCCCGCTGCGAGGTGAAGCACTCGCCGCGCGCCGCGCATTACACGCCGACCCGGCGAGGCACTGGTCAATCGGTGACCTCGCAGAAGAGGTGCACCTGTCGCGCCGCCAGCTCACGCGCGTGTTCTCGACCGCGTTCGGCAAGACGCCGATGGTTTACCTGTCGATGATGCGCGCCCGGGAGATGGCACGGCTACTGGCCGAGACCAACATGACCGTCGCGGCAGCTGCGTCCCAGGTCGGATGGCGCAGTCGTAGCCATGCCATCGAGGTGTTCCGGCGCAGCATAGGCGTCACCCCCGATCAGTATCGAAGCCTGACCGGCGTTCGCAATGTGGACATACCCGACCGGGATAGGGACGCAATCGAGCGCACCGCCTGAAGCGCCGCCCGCCTCGTGTTATGCCCGAATGCATCCAGCGTCAGGCGCATCCACTCCTGACGGCGTGACCTACCTCCCTCGACCGTCTCCCGGCAACCCTGGCGCACCTGATCGACAAGAGCCCACCGGCTCCCGACCAGGCGACAGGAGGTGCCCAAATGACGAGTTGGGAGGAGTCACGCGCCGCGCGCGAGGCAAAAATCGACGCGCTGCACGAACAGCTCACAGGGGCGGTCGAGCAGCTCGTCTCGGGCACCGACTGGGCGCGTGCGATCGAGTTCGCTGCGCGCTTCCGCACTCGGTCGTTCAACAACACGCTGCTCATCTGGGTGCAGCATATGGCCGCCTTCGAGGCCGGCCGAGTGCCCGAGCCGATGCCGAGCTACGTCGCCGGATTCAAGCAGTGGCTCTCGCTTGGCCGGTCGGTACTCAAGGGCCAGGCGGGCTACATGATCCAGGCTCCCGTCACGGCACGCTTCGCCACCGCGACGCCGTTCGATCCCCAATCCTGGCGGCGACTGGAGCGAAACGAGAAGCCGCGGCCCGGTGAGATCGTCCGCTCGAAGATGGTCGGCGTCCGTCCCGTCTACGTCTGGGACGTCACACAGACCGCGGGCGACCCGATCCCCGAGCAGCCCAGCCCCAGGCTGCTCGAAGGCGAAGCACCCGCCGGGCTGTGGGACGGCCTCGCGCAGCTCATTCAGGCGCGCGGTTTCGCCGTGCTGCACGTCGCGCACGCCGGTCTCATCCTCGGCGCAAACGGGCTCACCGACTACTCAGCGCGCACCGTCGCCGTACGGCAGGACATGGACGATGCCGCTCAGGTGAAAACCCTCACACACGAGCTGGCGCACGTCATGCTGCACGGCCCCGATAACCCGGATGCCGTCCGCCACCGCGGCATCGGTGAGGTCGAAGCCGAGTCCGTCGCGCTAATGATCGGCGCGGCGCACGGCCTCGACACCACGAGCTACACCATCCCCTACGTCTCGTCGTGGGCAACCTCGGTCGAGGGCAGGTCCGCCGTCGAAGTTGTGCAGGCAACCGGGGAGCGTGTGTGCGCGACCGCGGTGAAGATTCTCGCCGAGCTCCCGACGGTGCAGATCGGCGGCGGCGATCCTCCCGGCCTGACCCGCGAGGCGAACGGGCGCACCACGGAGCGGGCGACCGCCGAGGCCGCGGAGCCGGAAGTCATCGCGCCGCAGACGCGCACCGCCGAACTCGTCGGTCGGAGCCTGTGATGGACATTGCACGCCTCCTCGCATCGGTCACAGGGCACGACCCTACGACCGCAGCCCGGCAGTATGCCGAGGCGGGCATCCCTGTCTTCCCCTGCGCGGCTGGCGGCAAGCGCCCGCTCACCACGCACGGATTTCACGACGCGAGCACCGACCCCTCGCAAGTCGCCCGCTGGTGGGCACGGTGGCCGCGCGCCAACGTCGGGATGCCGACCGGAACCGCCTCGGGGCTGGAGGTCGTCGACGTCGACGTGCACGGGGCGATCCGCGGCTTCGCGGCATTCGAGCGCGCCCGACGAGAAGGGCTGACCGATCACTGGGCCGCCTTCGTGCGCACACCCTCGGGCGGCATCCATGCCTACTACCCGGCCGACCCAGACCAGGTGCAGCCGTCATGGCAGGCGGCGAGCGCCGGAATCGACTTCCGCGGCGCAGGCGGCTACGTCGTCGTGCCGCCCTCGGTCGTCGTCACAGGTGTGGGGCCGTCTTCGTACGAGCTGATCAGCGCGGGCAAGTCGGACCCCGTGCCCGTCGACGCTCGCGCGTTGCGCGACTTCCTCCAGCCGCGTCCGGTGTGGCCCGCAGCGCTCGCCGCCACCATGCGCCGCAGCGTTGACCTCGACGTCGAGCGGATCGCCCGGTGGGTCGCCACCCGCGGTGAAGGCGAACGGAACCGCGGGCTCTTCTGGGCCTCCTGTCGCCTGGCCGAGTCAGGGCTCGCCCCCGACAGCATCCGCGCCGCACTGGCGCCGGCCGCTGAGCATGCCGGGCTGCCCACGCCCGAGGTCGCGGCGACAATCCGCTCGGCGCACCGCGCCGCCGCGGGTGCTGCGGCTCCGGCATCCGTACACGTCGAAGAGCCGAGGCTCACGTCGCGGCCATCTATGGGACAGGTGCTCTCGTGATCCCCGGCGACGTGCAGCGGCCAACCGGGCGACTCGCGGTATGGACCGCAGTGGCCGGGACCGTGTTCATCGCCGCTGGAGCGTTTTGGTTGTCGTTCACCGCGCTCGCGGACCTCGCGCGCCGCTCCGGCGTGGACGCGCGCCAGGCGTGGGCCTGGCCGCTCATCGTGGACGGGATCATCGTCGTCTCCACCGTCTCGGTGGTCGCGCTCGCCCAGCAGCGTGAGGCCTGGTATCCGTGGCTCCTACTCATGGCGGGTGCCGCGGTGTCGGTCGCAGCGAACGCAATTCATGCCGTGGTCGCCGCCGATGCCGACGTGCCTGCGGCGCTGGCCGGAGCGGTCGCGGCCGTTCCGCCGCTCGTGCTGCTGGCAATCACGCACCTGACCGTCGTACTCACGCGGCGCTTTCGCGTGGACCCCAAGCCGGTCGAGCATGAACTGGCAGCTCATGCCGTCGTGCGGCAGGCGGAGACGGCTGTGCACCTACCCCCTAAAGAACTCGCCCTGCGAATGAAGGAGGACGGCATGACGAACAAGGCGATCGCGCGTGCGACGGGCGTGCATCCGTCCACTGTCGGGCGCTGGCTCGCACCGCCTGCCATCGCCGCGGCTGCCATCCAGGAAGGAGGCGCGCTGTGAACGACGCCACGCGGGACGACCCGCAGCACATCGACCAAGCCCCCCGCGAGGTCGATTCGAAGAGCCCCGAGCCTGCCGCTGAGGTCTCGGAACTGGCGAGGCACGGTGACCCATCGCGGGTCAAAGCCTCGACTCCGGCGATGTCGGAAGAGGAGAAGTTGCGCCGGGCTGTCATCTGGGTGCGGCCGACCGAGCTGATTCCCACGACGACAGGGCGAGTTGTGGGGCGCGGCATCGACTTCCAGGCCGAGCTGGCCCGCCGCACCCGTGCACTGCCGGTGCAAGCAGCCGCAGCGACCCGGCACGGCATCCGAGAGCGCACCCGCCGCCTGGCGCCACTGGCGGCGTTCGGTAACTCCGGCGTGCACCATCCCTCGCTCGGCCGCGACGCCATCGGAAGACAGTGAGCTGCCCATGTCACCCCGCTCCCCTCACTCCGCTGCCGGCGACGACGTGTGCACCTCCCCGTCACGAGGTGGCCCGTACATGGCCGACCAGCCCGACTCGTCCCTGGCGTTCAAGACGTCGGAGGGACTGCGCGCACTGCTCATCCGCCTGCACCGCGAGGGTGAGGGTGCCTGGCGTCGCGACCCGGAGGCCACGGCGCTCATGGAGTACACGGCAGCTCGGTACGTGGCACTTGCACGAAAGCACGGTCTCGACCAGTGGGAGGCCGCAGGCGCGGCATTCGACGCAATGCGCACACCCGCGGTGCGCAACGCTAACGATCCTTGGGCGGTGATCACGCGGGCCGTCCAGGTCACGCTGATCGCTGAGGAACGCGCGAACGGGCTCCTCTGCTCGACGCACCAGGCGCGGCGACCACAGTATTCGAGCTTCCACGATGCCGAACGGTTCAGCGACCGTGAGAACCCGCTCACCGACTACCACGCGGCATTCCGTGTCAACCCGAACTCGGAAATCGACGACAACACTATGAACGACGAACGACCGACCGGCATCGTCAGGGCAGTCGAAGACGCGATTGCCCTGCTCTCCCTCCTCGGCTGGCCGGAGCGCACCGCGCGCACCGCCGTCGAGTACATCTGCATGCGGCTGAGCGAAGCGCCCTCCCGAGCGAGCGCCGCCGAGTCGCTGCGGCGCGACCTCCACGCCCGCGCGCTGCTCGATATCCCCTCGACCTCGTGGCACTCGCTGCTGCGCGCCATCCTCGGCAATCCCGACCCCGACCAGACCCACACCGCCGTCGGCCGCGGCGTGTTGCTGCGGCTACTCATCGGTGAGCCGCTGCGGTCGCTGCTCACCGATGACGACCTCGTGCTGCTCGTCGGACTCGCCGCCCCGACCCCTGCTGGAGCGAGGTGACGGGATGAGAGCGAACACGGGGCACATCGAGCTGGAGCGCACGATCGACTCGATCGTCGTCGGCAGCCGTCACCGCACCGAGCTGGGCGACATCGACGCACTGGCTGCCTCAATCGAACGCGAGGGGCTCTTGCAGCCGCCGACGGTCACTCCCGAGGGCCTGCTCGTGTGCGGCGCACGCCGCCTCGCCGCGCTGCACCAGCTCGGGTACAAGACGGTCAACGTATTCGTGCGGGCGGGCATCTCCGACCGGCTGCAACGGCTCATGGCCGAGCAGGCCGACAACGTGCTCCACAAGCCGTTCACGCAGATCGAGGCGGCGGCACTGTACCGCGAGCTGAAGGCACTCATGGCGGAGGATGCCGCACGTCGGCAGGAGACGACGCAGTTCGGCGCAAGCGGGAAGATCACGGCAAAGAATGGTGGTGCCGTCACGGCACCACCGCTAATCGGGACCTCCGGCAAGTCGCGCACACAGGCCGCGATGATGGTCACCGGCCGCAAGTCGTACACAAGCCTGGAGCAGATCAACGACCTCCAGCGCATCGCCAACGACCCGAAGCAGCCCGAGGATGTTCGTGCCTTCGCACGCTCGGAGCTGGGGTCAATCGAGGCCGGAGCGTCGATCACGGCCGCGCACGCACGCACCCACTCGATGCTCGCGATTCCGCAGGACGAACCCGAGCCGCCCGATCTGGAGCAACTTGCTGTCGAGGCGCTGGAGCGCGCGAAACAAGGGCGCAAGCGCGGCGTGAATCCTTCCGTCGCGCCAGCCGAGCCAGTGCGCTATCCGCTGCGCGCCTTCACTCTGACCTGGGATGACCTCGACGGCTGGTGGGCACACTTCGACCCCGAAGAAGTCGGCCCCGCGCTCAGCGCTGCGCAGTGGGCGCATGTCGAGACGACCGTCGCGGCCACCAACGAGTTCTTCGCTGCCGCACGAGAAGCCCGCCAGCTACGGTCAAAGGAGAGCGCCTAATGCCGCCGTCTCGATTTCCCCGCCGTCTCATCATCGTCCTCGCCGTCGCCGCCGCGGTGCTCGCGGCGCTCGTCGGTGTCGGTCTCTATGGGCTGCTCCTCGCTCCGAGATCCGCACCCACCACGGCGAGTGATGTGCCCCGCGAAACTCCCGGGCCTGCGCCCGCGATCCCGACGCCGACCGACACGATTCCCTCACTGCCGGGCATTCGTTCGACAGCGGATGCCGAGGGCTTCGCGCGCGCCGTCGCCGAGGCGCTGTTCGCCTGGGATACGGCGAGCGATTACGAACCGACCGACTACGCGCAGGTCATCGTGGACGTCGGCGACCCGTCCGGCGAAGAAGCGGCCGGTCTCGCCTCCGACGTACGAAGCTATCTGCCGACAGCGGAGGCGTGGGCGCAGTTGCAAACCATGCAGACTCGCCAATGGCTCACGATCGACGAAGCGCATGTGCCGGACTCGTGGGCCGACGCGCTGGACCAGGCAGCACCCGGCCAGCTCCTGCCCGGAACGATCGCCTATACGATCAGCGGCACACGGCACCGGGACGGCATCTCCGGCACTGAACCTGTCGAGTCCGCGCGGGGCGCGGCGTTCACGGTGATTGTGACCTGCCAGCCCACTTTCGATACCTGCCACGTGCTGCGACTCTCCCAGCTCGACAACCCTCTGCGATGAGCGGATACGCCAATGAAGAAGGTCGTCCTAACACTCGTCGTGCTGGTCGCTGCGTTCCCGGCCGCAGGCCTACTCAGCGTCGGCGTGCTGATGTCACCGGCGGCCATCGCGGCGTGCCTCTCATCGACCTCACTCACCGTCGGGGTGGTGCCCGAATCGCTCACCGCGACAATGCAGTCGGGAGCGACGGTGACGCTTGACCACCAGCAACTCACGCACGCCGCAACGGTCATCACGGTCGGAGCCCAAACCGAGGGTGTCGGACGCTCGGGTGTCGCGGTCGCGCTGATGGCCGCGCTGACCGAGTCGCGGTTGCGGATGCTGGCCAACTCGTCGGCTTACCCGGAGTCCGCCGACTATCCGAACGACGGCGAGGGCTCTGACCACGATTCGCTCGGGCTCTTCCAGATGCGCCCGACCGCGGGCTGGGGCACAGTCGCCGACTTGATGGACTCCGACTACCAGTCGAAGGCGTTCTACGGCGGGCCTATTGGGCCGAACTACCCGTCGCCCCGCGGCCTGCTCGACATCCCTGGCTGGCAGAGCATGGACCCCGGCGAAGCTGCCCAGGCCGTCGAGGTCTCGGCCTACCCCGACCGATACCAGGACTACCGGCCCGTCGCCGAGGCGATCATCGCCGCGCTCACCCGTCGTGCCCCGACGACGGCAGAGGGCGTCCCGCTCGACGGCGTTCCCGAGTCGACGAGACTCGTCTTCCCGCTGCCGTCGGGGACGTGGGTGAACTCGGACGACTTCGGCTGGCGCGCCGACCCCTACACGGGCGAGCCAGCGTTCCACTCCGGCACCGACCTCGCAGCGGCTGAAGGTACGTCGATCTTCGCGCTCGCCGATGGCGTGGTCAGCTATGCCGGCCTCTCAGGGGGTTACGGCGGACTCATCATCATCGAGCACACAATCGGCGGCCGACGCATCGCCTCCGCCTACGCGCACATGTGGCAGTACGGCATCTACGTCACCGCGGGCGATCGGGTCCTCGCGGGTCAGCACATCGGCGACGTGGGATCGTCCGGCAAGTCAACAGGCGCACATCTCCACTTCGAGATCCGCCCCGGCGGGACGACCTCTGCGGCCATCGATGCCGAGGTGTGGCTCGCCGAGCACGGGGTCGAGAACCTCGATGCCACGACGACCGCGGCACTGTGCACGGCAGGACAGGCGGCGTAGCGATGGATATTTTCCCCGACTTCGGAGCCGTCGGCGGCACCGCCGAGCTGCGCGCGATCGTCGGCGCGCTTCTGACCTTCGTGCTGATCTTCGCCGTGCTGATGCTCGTCATTTGTGCGATCGTATGGGCGATCTCGTCGTCGAGCGGCAACATCTCGTCAGCCGTCCGCGCCCGCACCGGCTTCCTCGTCTCCATCGGAGCCGCAGCCCTGGCCGGGGCCGGCGTCACCTGGGTCAACTTCCTGCTTGGCGTCGGTGCAAGTATCTAGGACTGTCTCCTAACGGCTTGAGCCAGATTGTGATGGCCCGGCGCGACTCCGCCGCGGTAGGTGATGGCGAGTTTGACGTTCCGGGTTGGGATGGTCCGCCAACGTGCCTCGAACCGAGAAAGATCGTAGTCGGCGCCTGGTGGTGCAAATCCTGTCGCGTTGCGACACGGTAGACGGGCTCGCTTATCTGACTGTTTGTTGTGAACTTCGGAATACCATGATCATCGCCCGATGAAAGGTGGCCCGCATGGCGACGGTTGAGAAAATCGTACGGTTCTACGACACAGTCCTAATCGACGACAACGACAAGCGCCACAACATTGAGAACGACTTCTGGTCACGGCTCTTGATTGCCTTCGCCGACTGGAATCTTGCGTCCCGCAGCGGGAAGATTTTGGAGATCGACTACATCGGTCGTTCTGTCTCCCCGAAGCGGCCTGCGCTCCCGAACCTTCAGGTCGAGCGCATCCGTGCACTTACCGAGCAGCTGAACAGGTCGAACGTGGCGAATGGTGATGTTGCCCCGTTGGATTTTGACGACCCCGACGACCGAGTATCCGAGCCGACCTTCATCGTGCCCTTCGGGGCGAACGGCCGCGTGGCCGTAATGAGTCCTGCCGTTCAAGGAACTCGACCTGAGACCCTGTCTCGTTGGTTGACGCTGGTGCTCGACCTCGTGGTGAATGGATATTCGCTCGAACTGGTGCCGGTTGTCGATCCCGCTATTCTTTCCAAGATTGACAATGCGCAGGGAGCGGTGATGCTCGAAGTCCACCTCGACGCAGGCGCGCAGTTGCCTGCGACCGGCGGTGGTCCTGTGGGCGACGCCTTCAGAAGCGCGCAACATCAGGCATTGCAGGACGCAAGACTGGTATTCCGCTGGTCCCTCGATCGCTCAGGCGGCACGCAGTCCGTGCGGGACGCGCTGCGCACTGGCGCGCGGTGGGTTGTGGACCACGCGTTCAGCACCAGCGCCAAGGTCAAGCTCGCTGATCTTGACGCGCAGGGTCGACTTGTTCGGGATGACGAACGCGACCTCTTTGAGGACCGCATCACGAAGCACGTCAAGTTCAATACCAAGGACGGCGAACGCACCTCTGATGAGGTCATCCTCAACGCCATAGGCCTAGCCATTCAGGAGTTCAACCGAGGCGGCAGCACGATCGGACTACAGGCAGCTGGAACGGATGGACAGGCGAGCATCACCTTCAAGAAGAACTAATGTCGGGAGTGCCCCGTAGTATCGCCCTCCTCGGAAGGACTCGGATATGAAAGCACTCAGGGCAATCGGCGGCTGGTTCGCGAACTACCCATTGTTCGTCAGCACGCTCATTATCGGATTAGTTGCCGGGCACTACGCGTTATCTCAGAAGTTCCCGGAACTTAACGTCGCCGCAGCACTTGCGGACGCCCCAGTCGCCGACCCCTCAGACACTCTTATGTCCCTGGCTCTGGGAGTGGCCGGAGTAAGCGCGATGGTTGGCGGCTTCGCAGGCGTTGTTGTGGTCTTCGGTCTGGGGAGCGAGAACGATCGCTTCCGGCTACTGAGACGCAAGGGAAGCCACCGGCTCCGTGCGAACTGGATCTCAGTTGTGCTGAGCTCGCTTACCGGTGCTTTCGTCGCTGTCATCTCTGCTGTCATGATTGTCGGATTTGGCGCTGAACCCGGCTTGTGGGTGCTGGAAGCGTGTTTCCTTTTGACCACCCACGGCGCAGTCCGGCTTACGGCTCTTCTAGCAGGACTCACAGGAATCGTCGACAGCCAAGACGAAGATGCTGAGCAGAAGGCAAACACGATAGCCACGAAAGGCTTGATACCGACCAACGGTCGCGTCCCAGATGCTAAGTGATCGTTAGGGAGCACTCTGTACCACTCGGATCCCACCGACGGATGCGCGTTTGTCGAGGTCTTCGCGGACGAGGGTTGCTTGAACGGGGTCCACATCGAGGCGAACACGCTGGATAAGACCGTTGTAGTCGGATCCACAAGTGGATCCATTGCTCAGTTGAAGGTCGGACAGACCGGACGGATCGAGCGGCCAAACCACGGCGACCACCGTGGAAAACACCTCCTTCATCTGCTGCTAGGGGGGCTCCCAACCGTGCACGAAAAACTCGCCGTCACCTACCGCGGCGGAGTTGCGCTCCGGACCATCACAACCTGGCTCAAGCCGTTTGGAGACAGGCCTTAGTTTGGGGCGAGGTCGAGAACCCGCGCCGGGTCAGCGTCGCTTCCGTGGCGTCGACGGGCGCTCCAGCGCCGAGCCGTAGCCGACGACGTGCCACCACCCGCAGTACGGGCACTGAACGGCCTCCGCCCCCTTCGGAACCCGTGCGGCAATCGTCACGGCTTCAAGCCGCGACTCGATCGGGGGCCGCTTCGTCAGACACTTCACGCCTCGCATGGTGGTGAATCTACCCCTGACCCCCGACATTGCCGGGACGGCGTGCGCACCTTCCAAGCAGGTTCTTCTTCTGCCTGTCAAAGGAGCACACCAGTGATTGACATCGACCCCAACACCGACGGCCTGCCGGGCATCGAACAACTGCGCGTCATCGTCGGCGCAGCGATGACCGTGGGCCTCATCCTCGCAGTGCTCGCGCTCATCATTGCGGCCGTCGTCTGGGGTTACGGTGCGAACTCCTCGAACCCTCACCTCGCATCACGAGGCAAGCTCGGCGTGCTCGTGGCGTGTGGAGCGGCGATCGTCTGCGGCGCATCCGTGACCCTCGTGAACTTCTTCTGGACCGTCGGCCAATCGGTCTGACGCCTCATCGATACTTGGGCGGCAGAGCCGATGAGCGTGTGCGACGTGCCGGTCATCGCGACCGTATGCGACTCGGTTGGCGAGGGCGTCGCATCGCTCGTGTCAGCACCGTTCGACTGGCTCGCGCAGGCGATGGGGCAGGCGGCTGGGTGGATGTTCGAGGCGGTCTGGGGTGTGTTCGACACGACCACACTCGTTGATGTGACGGGCGGGCAGTACATCGACGTGTACAACGTGCTCTTCGGTGTGGCGGTCTTCGTCATGCTCATCTTCTTCTGCCTCCAGCTCATCACCGGCCTCGTGAACCGCGACCCGATGGCACTCTCACGGGCGGGCCTTGGCCTCGCCAAGTCGGTACTCGGCTCGTTCATCGCGATCTCGCTCACCGCGACGCTGCTCGAAGTGACGGATCAGCTCGCCATCGGAGTCGTGCAGGCGACCGGCAACACGATGGAGGGCATGGGTGATCGAATCACCCTGCTCGCTGTCGGGCTCACGACCATCAACATCGCCTCACCCGGCGTCGGCGCGATCGTCACGATCTTCCTCGCCGGCCTCGGCATCGCGGGCGCAGCGATCGTGTGGTTCTCACTACTCATTCGCAAGGCGCTGCTACTGGTGGCGATCGTCTTCGCACCCATCGCGCTTGCCGGATTCACCTGGGATGCGGCGAAAGGATGGTTCGCCAGGTGGGCCGCCTTCATCATCGCCCTGATCTTCTCGAAGCTCGTGCTGGTCGTCATTTTCCTCGTCGCCATCGAGCAGGTCAGCGCCCCAATCGACCTCGACCTCGCCTCAATCAGCGATCCAATCTCGGGCATCGTGCTCATGTTCATCGCAGCCTTCGCCCCATACCTGACCTACAAGTTCATCTCCTTCATCGGCTTCGACATGTACCACGCGATGTCGAGCGAGCAGGAGGCGAAATCGGCGATGAATCGGCCAATCCCGATCCCGGTCAAACCCCAGCCGAACGCAGCGAAGTCAGTGCTCGACGGGCAAGGCAGCTCGGGCGGCAGCCTTACTCCCGCGCCGAACGCGGCAGCCACGGCGACTCCGGCCGCCAGCGGAACGGCAAGCGGAGCTGCCGCCTCGGGCAGCGGCGCTGCGGCATCGGGCGGAGCGGCAGGAGCGGGGGCGGCTGCCGCCGGCCCTGCCGCCGCCGCCGTCGTTGGCGCACAGGTCGTCAAGGCCGCAGCCACCGCCGGGCCGAAGACGGGGGCAACGGTGGGCGGCGCTGCGATGGGGCAAGCAGAGTCCGCTCCACCGACGCCTGCGCCCTCACCGGCCTCCACCATCCGGCAGCGACCGCCCGCTCCCACACCCGTCGGGTCACGAAAGGGGTAGATCATGGCGACTCATCAGGACCCGACGAACGGCCAGCAGCTTTCATCGGTGCAGTTCTCCCGGCTGGCTCGGCGCGGCGTTCTGCTCGGGCTGTCGGTCTCGCAACTCCTCGTCTTCGGCATCGGGATCATCACGTTTGTGATCGCGATCTACTCGGGCGGCCAAATGGTTGTCATTGGGTCGTCGCCAATCTGGCTCACCTGCCTCCTGCTCGCCTCCGTCTCGGTGCGGGGCCGCAAGCTCGTCGACTGGCTGCCGATCGTCGCCCGCTGGACGTGGCGCAGCACGGCAGGCCAGCTGATCTTCCGGCATCGGGTCATCAAACCGCGGCCCGTGGGCACGCTCTCGTTGCCGGGTGACGCGGCGGCACTCCGCGAGTGGGTCGATCCAGAGACCGGCGCAGCGATGGTGCACGATCCGCACGCGCAGACACTCACCGCCGTCCTCGGCGTCACACATCCCGCCTTCGTGCTGCTCGACCCCGGCGAACAGCAACGGCGAGTCACCGGCTGGGGACGAGTGCTCGCCACCGCATGCCACTCGGGCAGGATCGCCCGCCTCCAAGTATCGGAGCGAACCCTCCCCGACTCCGGCAGCGGACTCGCCGAGTGGTGGGCGACGCACGGCAAAGACGACGACTCCTGGCCCGCGACGACCTACCGCGAACTGATCGAACGCGCGGGGCCAACCAGCGAGCGTCACGCGACGACGATCTCGCTCGCGCTCGACATGCACGCTGCGGCGCGACAGATCCGCTCCTCGGGCGGCGGTCTCCGCGGGGCCGCCTCGGTGCTGCGGCAGGAGATGACCACGCTCGTCACCGCGCTGCGCGCCGCCGACCTCACGACGACCGGCTGGCTCTCACCGGGTGAAGTCGCGGTCATCCTCCGCTCGGCCTACGATCCGGCCGCCGCGCCCGCCCTCGAACGACACTCCGAGATCAGCCGGTCGCTCGCCACCGCGGGGCCGGTCGCGGTGACCGAAAGCTGGGACAAGATGCGGACGGACTCGGCGCACCACACGGTGCTCTGGATCTCTGAGTGGCCGCGCTCGCAGGTCTATCCAGGGTTCCTCGCACCCATGCTGCTGACCTCGGGAGTCAAACGCACGTTCTCGCTGATCTGCACACCGGTGCGCGCCGACCTGGCGGTGCGCGATATCCGCAAGAAGAAGGTTGGGCTCCTCTCGGACGCGGCGCAGCGTGCCAAGATCGGGCAGATCGAAGACGCTGCCCGCACCGCCGAATACCAGGATGTGCTCCAGCAGGAATCCGACCTCACCGCCGGCCACGGCGTGCTCCGCTACACCGGGCTCATCGCCGTCTCGGCTCCGACCGTCGACGAACTGGATGCCGCCGTCGCAGCGATCGAACAGGCCGCCATACAGGCGTCGTGCGAGACGCGGCGGCTGGTCGGGCAACAAGCCCAAGCGTTCGCCGCGGCCGCTCTGCCGCTCTGCCGGGACGTGTGACCGATCCGTGGGAGCACATGAATGTCGGTGCCACTGGTTCTTATTAAGGCTTCCTTTTCCATTTGCCCAACCGGGCTCGCTGAGCGAGCAAAGTAATAATGCTCTCCCCCGTTGGGGGATGGTTCGGCGAGCGCTTCTCGCAATAGAATCCCCCTCATGTCTCATATCCGACCGGCGAGCGCTGAAGCTTGATCCCGGAGCCCTCCCCCGGAGCCAACGCAATGGCAGTCGGCCGCTACGCAACGTCGCTCGATGACGTGCGAGCTAGGTTCGTCGATCACCCTGATTTTGCTGCGTCGACTACTAGAGCGGCCATCTGGGACGACTGGACGAAAGCCACAGAGGTGCTCCGCCGCGTTGTCCCGGTTGCTTCCGTATGGCTGGGAGGAAGCTTCACATCGACCAAGGTCCAGGCCGGGGATCTCGATTGCTTGTATTGGCTGGATTCGGCCGACGTGGCAAGCGCCCAACTGTCGGGGGATGCTGCTAACAACATCTTGAGTGTGTTTGCGAATAACCTACTTAAAAAGCCCCCCTTCGAGTTGAATCTGGACACCTTCACGGCATCGTGGCGTTCCATCCCAGAACCGCATCTCGGAGATGCTCTGGACTGGAAGTACTACCGGGACCGAGGACATTGGGACGATTGGTGGCAACGGCGCAGGACGCCTCTCACCGAGGCGGGTGGCACGCCGGCACGGCTCGATAGCCTGCCGCGACGAGGGTATTTGGAGGTGGTAATCGATGGCTTCGCTGAGTGATGCTGCCGATGAGCTCTTCAACCAACTTGCGGCGAGCGCGGCACCAAAGTGGGAGACTCCCGAGGACCTGAACAGAATGAGCATCGAGGGCCTGTGGGGCAGCACTCACCAGGCTCGTTTGGTGCGAAGCACCGGCTCGATTCGAATCTTCGGCGTGAACGTTCAAGATCACCAGGCTCGTCTCGACGCGGCCGGCCAGATCCTCCTCAACCTGCAGCGGCTGGTTACTGCGGCTGGTGCAGCGAAGGAAGGCATCAAGACCAACCGAGGGCAGCTGAGCGGAGCGCTGATCGCTTCGACACAGCTTCGGCTATTGATGAATCCGCTGCCGGGGAGCGTAGTGTTCGAGATCGGGCCGGAGATGCTGCCGGAAGCTGAGCTCATCGGAGCCGAAGGAGTGGCCCTCTACGATCAGAACCGACGGCAGTTCGTCGATGAATGCGTGGTCGATGCACTCGAGCTCGTGCGCACGGCACATTCGATTGGCCCAGATGCGGACGATTCACCGTTCGTAAGTAAGGTAACGGCCGGTGGACCACGCCTGGCAACCGCTATTCGTGAGTTCGCAAAGGGAGTCGAGCAGGCTTCCTTCGACGTGGACTTGGAATGGCGCGAACCAGATCGGGCAACGGAACGGGCGACTTTCACCAAGGCGGACGCGATACAGGTGAAGCGCTTGGTTGTCGCACGGGAGCTCGATGCCGAGACCGAGACACTACGTGGACGTCTAATCACTTTGAGCACCGCTCGCGCTTGGCAAATCGACCTAGGCGGCGACCACATCGTCACGGTGGATACGACAGATCTGCAGGGCGTCGACGTGACCCAGTTCCACTTGAGCGAGGAAATCACTATCATCGCGAAACCACAGGTCAGAGAGTTTGCGGGCGGCGGGAAGTCGATCACCTTCCGAGCGATCTCCGTCACATCGAACGAACCTAGCGCCTAAAGTTTCTCCGTTGAGGCGAGCGCCGAAACGTCAAGCGGCCCAGCACCAAGGACATTTCCTAGCGCTGGGCCGCTGTGTGGGCCGCCAAGCGACTATTCGCCGCCGACGCCGGGGGAATACTGCTGTGGGGTTCAACGTGACCAAGGAGAGCGCCTGAGGCGTTGCTACCCCGAACGCGGCCCTCATCTCGGCCAAGCGGCGAACCCGACGCCGTGGGCGCACCTCGACCTCGATGGTCGTGGCGGGACCCCCACTACGACTGCCGACGTCGAGCGAGGCGAGGCCGAGGCTGCGCTCGCGGCGAGCATCGACGAAGAACTTGCCGAATCGGCTTACGCCGAGTAGACCTCGCTGTTACTCCGCTGGGCGAACAAGCATCGTTGCAGCGGGGTCGACACCCTCAGACCACGCGAGGGTGGGCAGATCGGCTCCGTCGAGCCCGGCGAGTTGTAGCGCCGCCTGGCCGGATAGATGCGCGGAGTGGATCGACTGGCCGTTGGCGACCGCAGCGTAGAACTGCGCCGCGTAGCTGATCGCATCGCCGTCGTCGATCTCGTCTGCCATGCCGATTGCGAACGGCACAACGTCCTGAACGAGCGCGTCGACCTGGCCGGCCGACCTGCACGAGTTGAGCAGCACGAGCAACGGCGGGTCGTCAGTGGCGCGGATCGCGGCGGCGAATGCTCGCGCGGTCACGATTACGCCTTCGTGAGGCTCATCGCGCTCGTCCTCGAAGACGATGAGATCATCATTGCTGTGCCCGGAGAAGTGCACGACGTGTGGGCGGAACTTCGTGATGCCGTCCAGGAGGTCTGCGGTCGTGGCGGCCGGGCGTACGTCCAGCGCGATTCGGTCGCGATGCAGCGCGGACTCGACGGCGGCACGGATGCGCTTCTGTTCACGCCCGACGCGGAGGTCTCCCTCGGAGGAGGCGCCCAGGATCAGCACGCGAAGCGTTTCCGGCTTGGGCGGGCGCAGCTCACGGATTGCCTGAGTCACGGCTTGCTCAGTGTGGACAAGGCGCCGCTCGACCGAAGCACGCGCTACGGCTGCCTGCCGGTCGACCTGCTGCTGGTCTCGTTTGCGACGTTGTTCGGCCGTGTTCGCCTCTGAAAGCTCTGCCTTGACGAGTTTGCCTGCCAACGTAGCCTCCTCTTTCGCGTATCCCGCAGCACGCGATTGCCAGCGACCCGCTTCTTTGCCGGCCGCGACTGGCCTCGGACTCACGCCTTTCGGCGTCCCGCAGCTTGGTCTGCACCGTGCTCGTGCTCTTGGACTTTGACGCCGCAGAGCGGGCGGCCCCTGCTTCAGCCCGCTTCTTGGATTCCTTGCTGCGGTATTCGCCCGCCTTCTTGTCGGCGTCAACACGCTGCTTACGTTTCCGCTCAAGTTGGCCGCGGTACATACTCGCGCTCATCCGACCCCTTTGCTGTGACTGACCCCGACCTTACCCGGGGCCTCCGACGTAGGGCGTGTGACGCCGGGTAGCGCCGGCGTACCTCCTTGGTAATTCCGACCATCAGGAGCCCCGATGCCAACCTTCCACGACCCTGTGGCCGATGCCGCGGAAGCACACGAGGTGCTGCGGGCATTGGCTCACGCCTCACGCACGTTCGATGATCCCGCGCACACGTACACGGTGATGGGCGAGCTGCTCGGCGGTCTCCGGTCGCTCGCACAGGTACTGGAGCAGGTCGCGACTGCCCACACCTGGGATGAGTCCAGGGCGCACACCGATAGCGGCGACCACTGGGCTGGCGTAGAGGAGGCATTCGCCGCCGCGAACGCGCTTCGGCGGGCGGCGAGTCTCGTGCGTCGCGCCGAGCTAGCCGTCGATCAGGCGTCCCAGCATTCCGGTCGCGTCGCGTGGGCACCGGCGACGGACCGCCGAGGCACCTCGCCCGAGCGAGCGCCGCGGGCTCTCTTCGGCGACGGCGACCGGTTCGCACATCGTGCGCTCTCCGAACGACGGGGGCTGTCGCTGTGAACGACGACGAGCGCGAGCGCCTCCACACGACAGTGCTGCTCGACCCGGCGAACGAGCGTCGATCGGTGCGAAGGGCACGGCGACAGGCGGCTCAGCGAATCGCTACCGACGACCGCAAGGCGCACCATGCACAGGCCCGGGCCGGGTGGGAAGCCGAGCGCGATGCGCAACGCGCGACGACTTACCTGCCGAGCGCGGGCGAGGCCCGCCCCGCCGCTTTGCGCACGCCGGGCAAGTTCCGCCTCCCGCGCCACCAGGACACGAGTGCGACGCTCGCGGGCGCATACCCGTTCCTCGCCGAGGGCGGACTGGGATCGCAAGGGGTCTTCGTCGGACAAGATCTCTACTCCGGGGCGTCCTTCGTCTACGACCCGTGGGTGCTCTATGCGAGGGGCGCCATCACCGCGCCGAACATCGTGCTTGCCGGGATCGTGGGCTCGGGGAAGTCGTCGCTGGCGAAGAGCCTCTACACCCGCAGCATCCCGTTCGGCCGGCGCGTCTACGTGCCCGGAGATCCCAAGGGCGAGCACACAGCCGTCGCCGAAGCCGTAGGCGGCCGGGCCATCGTGCTCGGGCACGGGATGCCGAACCGCCTCAACCCGCTGGATGAAGGCCACCGCCCCTCGGGGCTCAGCGACACCGAATGGCTGAGCCAGGTCACATCGAGGCGACGCGACCTCATCGGCGCGCTCGCCGAGACGGTGCTCGATCGACCGCTCACACCGCTGGAGCACACCGCAATCGACCTTGCCCTCGCCGACGCCGTGCGATCGTCCGACGTTCCGATCCTCCCGATGGTCGTCGACCGCATCCTCTCGCCCGCCGTCGACAACGATGTCGACGGCCGCCTCGTAGAAGACGGTCGTGTCGTCGGTCACGCGCTGCGGCGGCTCGTCGCTGGTGACCTCCAGGGCCTCTTCGACGGGCCGAGCACGGTGAAATTTGACCCGTCCCTGCCGATGATCTCCCTCGATCTTTCGCGCGTCGCCGGGAACTCGACCCTCGTCTCGGTGCTGATGACCTGCTCATCCGCGTGGATGGAGTCGGCGCTGCTCGACCCGCAAGGCGGTCAGCGGTGGGTGATCTATGACGAGGCGTGGCGCCTGATGTCGCACCCGGCGCTCCTTCGGCGAATGGATGCACAGTGGCGGTTGGCGAGGCACTTCGGCATCGCCAACATGCTGATCTTCCACAAGCTCAGCGACCTCGACAACGTGGGCGATCAGGGTTCTGCGATGCGCGCGCTCGCGTCGTCGCTGCTCGCCAACGCGGAGACCAGGATCATCTACCGCCAAGAGTCCGACCAGCTCGGCGCAACGGCGAGCGCGCTGGGGCTGACCGGCACCGAGCAAGGGCTACTGCCGGGGCTCGGCACCGGACAGGGGCTCTGGCGCATCAAGGACAGAAGCTTCGTCGTGCAGCACCAGCTCCATCCCGCCGAGTTGGCGGCATTCGACACGACCAGCCGGATGACAGGAGGCGTGCGATGAGCAGCACACTGACGAAGCGACGCAAGCCCCTCTCCAGCAGCGAGACCGAGGCTGCGCCGCCAATACAAGTACCCCCGGTGCTTCCGATCATCGTGATGACCGTCCAGCCGGACGCAACGCTCAGCGTCGCCGTGGATGGGCAGCAGCTCGACGCGCCGACCTTCGCTCCGCGGTGGCAGCGCCACTCGTTCGCGCAGGTCATCAGCCAGGTGATCGAGCAGCACCATTCGCCCGTCCGTGTGGTCATCAACGAGCAGGATGGCAGCGTCTACACCGACATCGTGACGCAGCCGATCCTGGGCACCCTGGCGACGGAGCCAGGCGAGGAACCGGCGCCGGTGACGGCTGAACCGAGCGCGGGCATTTCTGCGCATTTGCTGGCCGTGCACGGCGACGAGGGATTCATCCCCGGCGAGCAGGTCGCGGTGGCGATCATCATCCGCCACACTGACGCGCAGAGCGAAGGCTCCGCCCGATCGCTGATCGAGCCGGGACTACTCGACCTCAGCCCCACCCGCGAGGTTGTCCTGCTCGGGCGCATGTCAGGCACCTGCATCGTCGGGCAGCCGACGTGAGCAGCGCGTCGACGCGATCGGGGTCGTTCGGCGACGAGCTGACAAACCTCGCGCTCGGCGCACTGATCGGTGCGATGGTGCTCGCCGGGGTACTGCGGCTCGCGGGCAACGTGGCGGCGTTCCTGACGGGAGTGGCACAGCCGACGGCGGGCCTTGAGGCCGGGTTCGGCGTCGTCTTCCACGCCGACGACCCCGGCTCGGCACTCGACTCGGAGACCCTTCATCCCGTGGCCTACTGGCTGACCGCCGGCGTGATGGTCGCGGGTGCCGGAGTCGCCGGATGGTTTCTCTGGCGATTCGTCCACGAGCTGGGTCGTCGCTCGAAAGCCGACCCGAACAAGATCGTCGGCATCGCCGAGACCGGCGACATCGTGCGCTCCGCCTCGGATCGTGCCCTGCTCACCCGCGCAGGCATCCTTCGTCCCTCGCTCGACAAGCCCCGGCCCGAGGACGTCGGCTATCTGATCGGCACCGCCCGGGGGAAGCGGGTCTGGACCTCGGTGGAGGACTCCATCCTGCTCATCGGGCCGCCACGTTCTGGCAAGGGTACGCACATCGTCATCAACAGCATCCTCGACGCCCCCGGTGCTGTCGTGACTACCTCGACGCGCCCCGACAACCTCACTGCCACGCTCCGCGCACGTTCGCGGCGCGGGCCGGTCGCCGTCTTCGACCCGCAGCGGCTCGCCGAGGGCGTGCCTGCCGGTCTGCGCTGGAATCCGGTGCGTGGGTGCGAACTGCCGCTCACGGCGATGATCCGTGCCACCGGGCTCGCCGCGGGCACCGGGATCTCCGGCCCCGCAGTGGAGAACGGCGGCTTCTGGGAGGGCAAGACCCGCACAGCGCTCCAAGCACTGCTGCACGCGGCCGCCCTCGACGGCAGGCCACCCGCCGAGCTGTTTCGCTGGACGCTCGATCCCGCGGCGGCAGCGGATGCCGTCGCCATCCTGTCCGCCTCCTCCGGTGCGGCGACCGGCTGGGCGGAGTCGCTCGACGCGATGCTCCACTCCGACCCACGTACGCGCGACTCGATCTGGCAGGGGGTCTCGTTGGCTCTGGCAGCGCTCGCCGACCCGCGAGTACTCGAAGCAGTCAGTCCGAGCGAGGACGAGCAGTTCGATCCAGAGGCATTTCTCCATGACTCGGGCACGCTCTACCTGCTGGCAACGGGTGCCGGTGCCGGTGCATCATCGGCGCTCGTCGCCGCATTCGTCGAAGACCTCGTGGAAACCGCGCGCCGTCTCGCCGCGCGCTCACCCGGCGCGCGACTCGACCCGCCGGTGCTGCTCGCGCTCGATGAGATCGGCAACCTCGCACCCCTGCCCTCACTCCCGATACTCATGGCCGAGGGAGGGGGCACCGGACTGACGGTGATGCCCGTCTTGCAATCAATGGCTCAGGCACGCGAACGCTGGGGAGAGAATGCGGCGACAGCTATTTGGGATGCCAGCATCGCCAAGATCGTGCTCGGCGGCGCATCCGGTTCCCGCGACCTTCAGGATCTCTCCACCCTCATCGGCGACCGTGATGAAACCACCGACTCGGTGACCATCGGCGAGCGCGGGTTGCGCTCGAATCAGCGCTCGACGCGGCGCGTGCCGATCATGCCGCCCGACGTCATCCGCACCCTGCCGTACGGCACGGCGCTCGTGCTGCTGCGCTCCGCTCCGCCCATCGTGACCCGGATGCGCGAGTGGACTGCGCGCCCCGACGCCGCCGAGCTGAGCGCGCAACGGGCTGGGGTCGAGAGGCTGCTTCGCCGGGGATGACGCGCGCACCTCTCTAGCAAGCCGAGACCCATTTGGGTCACCTGACCAGACTAAGGAGCATCTCTGATGGCGATCCACACCCAACAATCCCTCTCGGGATTCATCGCCACTGATCCACAACTCTCGTTCAATGCCAACGGCGAAGCACGTCTGCACGTGCGTATCGGCCAAGAGCATTTCGAGCGCAATCCCGACGGCAGCTTCACGCAGCAGGAGACAACGTTTCACGACCTCGTGATGTACCGCCGGAGTGCGGAGCGGGCATTCGCGCAGCTCGCCAAGGGTGACAATTTCGTCGCCGAGGGCTACGTGCACCCGTACAGCTACGAGCGCGATGGACAAACCATCACCGGTGAGGAGTTCGTCGCCAAGCGCCTCGGACATGATACGGCCCGGTCGATCTACGCCGTCGACCGCAGCCGCGGTCAGGGCGCGGGGATCGAGCAAACCGCCCCGGACGCCGCGGCGGCGAAGCCGATCCGCCCAATCACGCTGTGAGGTCCGGCGATGCCACTCGACGACAACACGCTCTCCATCCCCGGCTTCGACTTCGAGCCGCCGCCGGCCGATGAACCCGAGCCGATGGCCGCACCCGGCGAAGACGATGCGCACACCCCGGAGCCCCCTCGACCAATCAACTGGAACCTGCTCACCGCCGAGGAGGCACAGGTCGAATGGCTGGAGCTGAACGCCTGGATCAACTGGCTGCGGCACACCTACGGACTCAGCGTGGGCGTCATCCCGCCGCTGTGGCACCGGCATCCCGAACTCATCTGGGAGCTGTCGGCGTTGCGCCAACACTGGCTGAGCGCGTACGAGCCGAAGCAGCACGGTTCGGCCCCGATCGGCTGGCACCGCGACTTCGCTGACGCCAAGCAACGACTGCACGACTGGGTCGCCGCCTGCGGCACCCGCCTCGACAGCGACCGGCCAACGCGGCAGGCCGCGTGGCCCGGCGAAGACCCCGCCCCGACTGTCGAGGAATCGGCGATCACCGACCGGGACGAGGACTTCGTGCAGTTCGTCCGTGACGACATCGCTCGACGTCGCGCAGCAGAGGACGCCTTCTACGCGCAGCTCGCCGTGGATCACTAGACCGTAGCGTTCGTGTGGACGTGACCTTCGATCGTCCGTAGCGCGAGACTGGGATACCATCACAAGCCAGAATCATTGCGCTTCTTGCCGAACACTACGACAATTAGTGCAGTTTCCCGTATCGCTATGTAAACTGGATTACCGCAGGATCTCGTATCGTGTTACCAGAAGGGAGGGTCGACGTGACGACTGCACTTGCACCCCATCGTGACCGTCAGGGTGCGGCGCGCGCGCGGCAGGCCGTGCTTGCCTCGCGCGATCGGTTCTGGAAGCCCTCCGACCTCCAGCTCGGCCCGTCGACCGTGCACCACCTGCTCGGTGACTTGGAAGACCGAGGCGAACTCCGGCGCATCCGCCGCGGCCTGTACTGGCGCGGAACGAAGACCCCGCTCGGGATGGCACCGCCTTCCCCGGAACGCCTGGTCGAGGCTCTCACGCCCGGCGCTGGCGTCGGGCCAGCGGGCCTGTCCGCGGCGAATGCGCTTCGACTGTCGACGCAGGTTCCCCGGCGTGCGCAGATCGCCGTTCCCGACCGTGCACCCTCGGATGCCGGTGCCGTCATGTTCGTCTCCCGCGCTGCCCGCACCGGACGGGCCGCGACGCGCCTGACCCCGACTGAGGTTGCCATGCTCGAAGTGCTCGATGACTGGCCTGCCCTGGTCGAGGTAGAGCTCGCGCAGGCTACCCGGCAGCTCACCGAGCTGCTGCGCTCCGGCATCGTACGCGCAGAGCGGCTCGCGGATGCTGCCACGACGGAGCCGGGGCAGACGCGCGCACGGCTCAGGGCGCTGCTGACCGCCGCGGGCCGGTCGGACCTTGCCGACCGGGTGCCCGCCGCCGACCGCCGCACCGAATCCGCCGCGCTGGCGACGCTGGCGTTCGTATGAACGAAGAGGCGGCACTGTGGCGGGATGACGATCCGGAGGTGTTCCGCGACACGATCCTCGCTGCCGCGGAACGCCTCGGGGTGCAGCCGCTCGCCGTAGAGAAGGACTACTGGGTCTGCGAGGCGCTGCGCTCGATCACAACCGCGCACCCCGACGAGATCGTTTTTAAGGGCGGTACAAGTCTGGAGAAGCTGCGGATCATCCGCCGATTCTCCGAAGACCTCGACCTGCTCGTCATCGGCCAGTACCCGTCGAAGAACGCCGAGCAACGCGCGCTACGTAACATCCTCGCCAGTGCTGCTGCAGCCACCGGCGCGGAACCGTCGGACGTCACCGCGGGCGGCAACTCCGGCACGTTCCATCGCGCGGGCTACCTGAATCCGCCGCTGGAACACCGCGGCACGCCGGGCGCGATCGCCGACCCCGCCGCGATCCTCGTCGAGCTGGGGCAGTCCGGCGGGCCGAACCCGCACGCCAACCACCCGGTGACGTCGCTGCTCAGCCGAGAACTCGACGCCGCGCGCTTCGACACCAGCACGTGGGACGACCTGGCATCCTTCGACGTCCCGATCCTGCACCCTGGCCGCACTCTGCTGGAGAAGCTGCTGCGCGTCAATAACTTCGCCGG
The DNA here is from genome assembly GCF_004403545.1 of Cryobacterium sp. TmT2-59. Taxonomy (NCBI): domain Bacteria; kingdom Bacillati; phylum Actinomycetota; class Actinomycetes; order Micrococcales; family Microbacteriaceae; genus Cryobacterium; species Cryobacterium sp. TmT2-59. The sequence continues at coordinate 70,202 of NZ_SOGM01000088.1, forward strand.
CGAGCCCGACGCAACCACGGGCCCCCACGGCTGGCCGCGCATCGGACGCCAGCTCTACGATATCCACGCTCTGCTACTCACGCCCGTCGTGCGCGACCTGTTCGCCGACAGGAGCCTCGTGGCCGAGATCCTCAACAGCGCCCGCGAGGTCTCCGCCGCGTTCGGCAAGCCCGATCTGCCCCTGCCCGAGGGCGGGTTCGCTGCATCGCCCGCCTTCGATGCCGCCTCGCCACTCGCCGAGCGCCTCCAGGCAGAACACGATGCCGCCATGCGCGACCTCTACTACGGCACCGAGCAACCACCGACCTTCGATGACGTGCTCGCTCAGGTGCACGCCGACGCAAATTTACTCGACGTCTGAGCATCCCCAGGCCCTCACACGCCATCGCCGTCCAGCTCAGCGCTGCCGAGCGTCGACCCGCCGCCGTCGGGAGCTAATCGTTCGAGGATCTCCGCCGTGACCGGGTTAACCCGCTTCGTGGGCTGAACATAGTAGGTCTCGGTGACCTCCTTCGAAGCGTGGCCGAGCAGTTCTGCGGCGAGGTCTATGGAGGCTGCTTGGTCGATCGTCGTGGCTACGGTCTTGCGGAATGTGTGCGGGGTAATGTCGCTCAGGTCGAGGTCCTCCGCCAGCCCCGCTGACGCGAGCACAGCGCGAAGCTGGCGGCGCAGGTTGTTTGGGGAGATAAAGGTGCCGTTGCGGGTGCTGAAGATCGGGTGATCGTCGGGCACGTTGCCGAGCATCGCGAGCCGTGAGCGAATGGCTTGGGCCGTGTAGCTCGGCACGGCAATGATTCGCCAGTCCTTCGAGTGCTTGACCTGAGGCTGCCGGTACAGACTGTGCCCCCTGCGCTGCACAAGTGTTCCGCTGATCGTGACCTCCGGTGGCGAGACGGTCATGTCGACGTCGCACTTGCGGATCGCCAGCGCTTCGCCGATGCGCGCAGAGGTGCCAAGGATCGTTTCGATGACGTCGGCGAGCTGACCGTCGGGCTTGGGACCGTGCACCTTCTCGCCCGTGCGCCACTTCGCCACGGCGTCGCGCAGCCGCGCAAGTTCGGCGTGGTCGAGACTGCGAATCTCCTTGCGTCCGCGCGGAACGGGCGCGGTATCGCGCACCGGGTTCTTGCCTACCGCGTCGTGCCGCACGGCGAGATCAAAGACCAGCGCGAGCACGATCTTGGCCCGACGGGCGCGCGATGGGTGTTGGGGTGCCAGTGCCTTCAGGAACCGATCGACGCGGCCGACAGTCAGCTCCCGTAGCCGCAACTGACCGAGCGCCGGGAGCACGACCACCTCCAGACTGCGCTCGTAGGCATCGAGCGTCTGCGGAGCCTGCCGTCCGGTAACGCGAACCTCCTCCAGCCAGTAGCTCGCGAGGTCGCGCAGGCTGGTGTTGCGATCCAGGTCACTATCGCCCGCTGTGTCCGCTTGCTCGGCGATCTTCGCTTTGAGCGCATTCGTGGCCTTTGTCTCGCTGGTTGCCGTGGCCTGGATGCGGAGGTAGTCGCCGTCCATGTCGCGGTAGCGCGTGGTGGCCGCATACTTTGACCCGAGCTTTCTCACCGAAATCGACCCATAGGTGCCCAGCGGCTGAACGGGGCGGCTCACGACTGCTCCTCCAGCCAGTCGATCACGTGACTCTCGGGGTAGCGCAGCGCACGCCCCACCTTGACCGCGCGCGGACCGACCTTCTGCGTGCGCCACTCGTAGAGCGTCTTGACCGGCACGCCGAGGTAGTCCGAAAGCTGCTGCACCGTAAGCAGTCGCTCAAGGCGGCTCGGCAGCTCTGCGAAGGGGCGAGGCTCGTTCATACCTCGTAGGTAGGAACGGACTCCCGGCACCACCCGGAGGTCAACGGGGAACACCCCGAAACAACCGGGTGACGAGGCCCGCGGACTGCGGGCCCGTGGGGGTTTTTGACGAGTTTCTGACGACTTGAGTGCCGCTGAGGGTATATGTGAAAACACCTGAGCCCCGTAGTTGTTAGGTAACTACGGGGCTCAGGCCCATTGACTGGTGCACCCCCCCGGACTTGAACCGGGAACCCACTGATTAAGAGTCAGTTGCTCTGCCAATTGAGCTAGAGGTGCGTATTTCTTTTTTATCCGTTCGAGCTATCCCGAACCGACTCGAAAGAGACTAACATCCTGACGCGATCCATGCGAATCGAGCCGCGACCCGGTGTGTCGCGCCAGAATAACTAGGCTGGGGAGCGTGACCGAGCCTCTGATCTACTCCCTCGACGATGACCTTGTCCTTGCGGCCGAACTCGCCGATCTGGCCGATGCGATTTCGCGCGACCGGTTCCACGCGATGGACCTCGTGGTGAGCACCAAACCCGACCGCACGCCCGTGACGGATGCCGACCAGGCGGTCGAGCGCGCCATCCGCACCCACCTGGCCGAGCGGCGCCCGACCGACGGCATCCTGGGCGAGGAGTTCGGCACCGAGGGCTCGACCATCCGGCAGTGGATCATCGACCCCATCGACGGGACGGCAGGCTTCATGCGCGGGATCCCGGTCTGGGGCACGCTGATCTCCCTCGCCATCGACGGCGTCCCCATGCTCGGCATGGTGAGCGCCCCTGCGCTCGGCAAACGCTGGTGGGCACGCACCGGAGGCGGCGCCTGGATGACCGACGAACGCACGCCCGGGGCCGCGCCCGTGCGCCTGCAGGTCTCCGGCGTGACCGAACTCGCGGACGCCTCCCTCAGCTATAACAGCATCCAACAGTGGGATGTCGCCGGTCACCTCGATGCGCTGGTCGCGCTGACCCGGCAGGTCTGGCGCACCCGGGCCTACGGCGACATGTGGTCCTACATGCTCCTCGCCGAAGGCCTGATCGACATCGCCGCCGAGTACGACCTGCAGCCCTACGACATGGCAGCCCTGGCCCCGATCGTGCAGGAGGCCGGCGGCCGCTTCACGTCGGCCGACGGCCGCCCCGGCCCGTGGCACGGCAGCGCGCTGGCCACCAACGGCCTCCTGCACGAGGCGACCCTGCGAGCGCTCCGAAACGCAGTCGCTGGCGGTACCACGGCCGAACCGGCCATCTAGACGGATGGCCGTCGCGCGCCTCCGGCTCGGTGCCCGGCTCATACTGCCGGCCCTGGTGATCGGGACCTTGACCGGATGCAGCATAATCGTCGATATGCTGCCGACGGCTCCCGTCACGGCGGCCCCGCGGACGCTCTCGCCCCTCGCCACCGTGGCCCCGGTCACCGCCCTCCTCGCCGGAGACTGTCTCACCGACTCTGCAGACGAGGCCACCCACGACGACACAGAGGCCACGAAAGAGGATGCGGGTGTGGATGCCGATGTCAGGACCATCCCCGTTCTCCCCTGCTCCGAGACTCACGACTTCGAGGTGTTCGACCGGTTCCCGGTGGCCGGCGAGGCTTTCCCCGGCGACATGGCGGTCACAGCGGCGGCCGAATCGGGCTGCGCGTCCGGGTTCGAGGGCTTCACCGGGATGCCGTATCAGGACTCCTCACTGGACTTGGACTACTTCACTCCGACCGAGCGGAGCTGGGCCGAGCCGGGCGGCCGTAACGTCGTCTGCCTGATCTTCGACCCGTCAGGCGCCGGAACCGGCAGTCTCAAGGGGGCTGAGCGCTGACATCGCTGAGCCGGGCGCGTCACACAGCGGTTATTTGAAATGATAGCTTTGAGTTAAATCCCTCAATGCTTGGAGTCTGCATGCTCTCTACCCAGTCACTGCCCCTGATCGAAGCGACACTGCCCCTGGTTGGGGAGCGCATGCCCGAGATCGCGAAGAACTTTTACGGCCGTATGCTAACCGCCCACCCCGAGCTCTTCGACGGGCTATTCAGCCGCTCGAACCAGAAGAACGGCTCGCAGCAACAGGCCCTGGCCGGCAGCATCGCGGTCTTCGCGACCCATCTGGTGAACAATCCCGAGACGACCCCCGAGGCCATGCTGTCCCGCATCGCCCACAAGCACATCTCCCTCGACATCCAGCCCGAGCAGTACGACATCGTCTACAAGTACCTCTTCGAAGCCATCGCCGACGAACTCAGCGACGTCATCACGGCCGAGATCGCAGGCGCCTGGACCGAGGTCTACTGGCTGATGGCCCACGCCCTGATCAAGATGGAAAAGGGCCTCTACGCCGGACTCGCCAGCGACAAGCCTCTCGCCCCCTGGGTCGTCATCAAGAAGGAAACCGCCGGCACCGACGCCGTCACGTTCACACTAGAGCCGGCCGACGACACCCCCGTCACACCCGCCCTGCCGGGCCAGTACGTCAGCGTCACGGCCACCATGCCCGACGGCATCCGCCAGGTGCGCCAGTACTCGCTGTCGGCCGGTACGGCCACGACCCGCGTCTTCACCACCAAGCTTGACGCTGACGGTGAGGTCTCGCCCGTGTTGCACCGTGACGTGCAGGTCGGCGACACCCTGATCCTCTCCGTGCCGTGCGGTGACATCACCCTGGATCAGGGCACCGGCCCGCTGATTCTTGCCTCGGCCGGAATCGGCTGCACGCCGAGCGCGTCGATCCTGCGTTCCCTGGTCGACACCGGCTCGAAGCGCGAGGTGCTCGTGCTGCACGCCGAGAGCAACCTCGAGCGCTGGGCGCTGCGCGACCAGATGAGCGAGGACATCGCGCTGCTCGAGGCGGCCGAACTGGAACTCTGGCTGGAGATCCCGAGCGAGGGCCACCACGAGGGTTTCATGTCGCTCGAGAACGTGACGATTCCGGAGGATGCCTCGGTCTACCTCTGCGGCCCGCTCCCGTTCATGCGCAGCCTGCGCTCACAGGCGCTGGAGTCCGGCGTGCCGGCCGAGCGCATCCACTACGAGATCTTCGGTCCCGACCTCTGGCTCGCCGGCGTCTAATTCGGGCGTCGCACTCCGCTGACAGGATCGGCCCCAGGGCAGACTTCGAACTGATTCGACCGCCTCAACTTCTTCGTAGCCCCGGACTATTATGTCCGCAAGGCCAGCGAAGGCCACCGAATGCCGCCGGCCTACCAACCCGACGAAACGAGGTGTGCCCGTGTCTGAGACCCTGGACCCCACCGAGGGGCCGTCAACGAACCGCCGCGTATCCCAGAACCGGCGGCGCCTGCGCCTCGCCGCGGTCGTCGCCGTGGTGGCGATCGCCTCGGCGCTGGTGCTCGCGCGTCTTTTTGACGGCGGCGGCGGCGCGGCGAGCGTGCAGGCGGGCAGCTCCTATGTGCCACAGACCCGCACCTACTTCCTCGCCGCCGATGAGGTCGTTTGGAACTATGCCCCGGCTGGGGCCGACCAGATCACCGGCCAACCGTTCGACGCCGCCGCAGCGGTCTTTGTGGAGTCGGGTCCGCAGCGCATCGGCAGCAGTTATCTGAAGTCGCTGTACCGCGAATACACGGATGCGTCCTTCGGCACCCTCAAGCCGCGCGCCGACGCGGACCAGCGCCTGAGCATGCTCGGCCCGGTCATCCGCGGGGTTGTTGAAGACACGATCAAGGTCGTCTTCCGCAACAATCCGGACCGACCGGCGAGCGTGCACACCCACGGCGTCTTCTACAAGAAGAGCAGCGAGGGGGCGCCCTACGACGACGGCACCGAGCCCAGCGACCAGGCGGACGATGCCGTGCCGCCGGGCGGCACCTACACCTATAGCTATGGGGTGCCGGAGCGGGCCGGGCCCATGGACGGCAGCTCGGTGATGTGGATGTACCACTCGCACACGAGCGAGGTCACGGATGACTACGCGGGACTCGTCGGACCGATGGTTATTACGAAGGTGGGTGCCGCCCGTCCCGACGGGACCCCGCGCGACGTGGACCGGGAGTTCTTCCTCCAGTTCAAGGTCAGCGACGAGAAACAGAGCCCCCATCTGGCCTGTAACATCGCCAATTTCACCGGGGACCCGGCATCCGTCGACCCGGAGGACCCGGAATTCGGGGAGAGCAACCTGATGCATTCGATCAACGGCTACGTCTTCGGCAACCAGCCGATTGACTCGCTGACCATGAAGAAGGGCGAGCGGGTGCGCTGGTACGTGATGGGGATGGGCACCGAGGTCGACCTTCACACGCCGCACTGGCACGGCAACACGGTCACCGCACTCGGGATGCGCACGGACGTCGTGAGCCTCCTGCCGGCCAGCATGATGGTAGCCGACATGGTTCCCGACGACGCCGGCACCTGGCTGTTCCATTGCCACGTGAACGACCACATCACCGCGGGCATGTTGACCCGCTATCGGGTGCTCCCCCGGTAGCGAGGGGCTCGCCCGGCGTCACGCCGACCGGACTCGGCCGACGTCACGGCTCGTCGTCCCATTCGGTTCCCTCGAGGTCGCCGCGCAGGGTTCCGGTGGCCTCGTCGACGGCCTCCCCGACGGTGACGGCGAACCGTTCCGGCGGGAACCGCCCGCTCAGCCCGTAGTCGCGCAGGTGGTCTTTCACCGGCCCCTTCATCTCGGCGAAGATCAGGGTGATCCCGCGCGAGGTGAGGAAGTCGTCGAGTTCGAGCAGCTCCTCGACGGCGGTCGTGTCGATGTCGGTGATGGGCTCGGCCGCGAGGATGACCGTTCGCACATCGCTGCCCGCCCGAGTGACCAGGCGACGCACGTAGTCGTCGAAGATGCCGCCGTTGGCGAAGAACAGCGGGGCGTCGAAGCGCACGATGACGATGCCCGGCAGCCGCTCGCCCTCCGGATGCCGCGACAGGTCGTGGTATCCGCGCAGGCCACGGATGCGACCGAGCTCGGCCCGGTAGGGGCGCCAGGCATAGCTGACGAATGCCCCGAGCGACAAGACGATCGCCACACCGATGCCCTCGATCACGCCCACCACCAGGACCCCCAGGAAGGACGCGAGCGAGAGGGCGGCATCCACTTTGTTCATCCGCACCAGCGCGATGAATCCCCTCAGGTCGACCAGCCCGGCGGCGGCGATGATGACGACCGCGGCGATGGTGGCCGACGGGAGGAAATCGGTCAGCGCCGGGGCGAGCACCATGAACACCACGATCAGCACGGCACCGACGATGCCGGTGAGCTGACTGCGGGACCCCGCGCTCTCCGCGACGGGTGTGCGCGACGAGGACGCTGACACGGGGAAGCCGCCCAGCAGGCCGCCCGCGATGTTCGACACCCCGATCGCCGCCATCTCCTGGCTGCCGTCGACGTTCTCTCCGCGGCGCGCCGCAAACGTGCGCGACAGCACGGCCGTGTCGGCGAACGCGATCAGGGCGACGCCCAGGGCGGGGAGGGCCAGCGCCGCCACATCGGCCCAGACCAGACCGCCGAGGGCCGGGGCAGGCAGCCCCTGCGGCATCGCCCCGACCACCGGGAGCGTGTCCTGCAGCCCCAGCACGGCCGTCAGGACCGTCGCCGCGACCACGGCCACGAGCACACCGGGAATGCGCGACTTTCCCCAGGACAGCCCGACGATGATGAGGAGCGACCCGAGCCCGAACAGGAGGGCCGTCACGTCGACCCGCCCATCCAGAACACCGGTGACGATGGCCGTGACGTCTCCCAGCGGCGTAGCCGAGTCGATGGAGAAACCCAGGAACGCGGGCAGTTGCGACAGGATCACCAGGATGGCCAGCGCATTGAGGTAGCCGACCCGGATCGGCTTGGAGAGAAGGTCGGTCACGAAGCCGAGGCGCAGCACCCCGCCGAGGGCCAGAATCACGCCGACCATGATCGCCAGGAGCCCGGCCAACGCGACCGCGCGCGCGTCATCGCCGACGGCCAGGGGAAGCACCACCGCCGCGATGATCGGCGCCAGCGCGGAATCAGGCCCGAGGACCAGCACCCGCGACGGTCCGAACAGGGCGTACGCGAGCAGGGGGATGATCGTGGCGTACAACCCGGTTTCGGGCGGGAGGCCGGCCACCTCGGCATAGCCGATTCCGACCGGGATCAGCAGCGCGGTCAGCACGACTCCTGCTCGTAGGTCGGGCAACAGCCACGCGCGGCGGTAGGTCAGCGCGGTGTCGACTCCCGGCACCCACCTCCGCAGCCAGGTCGCAGTCATCCAGTTCCCTTCCCGGCCCCATCTTGCTGCATCCGATGTCGGTTGTGTGTCGCGAAACAGGGAAAGGGCCCGAACAACGAAAGGCCCGAACCTTGGGGTTCGGGCCTTTCGACTCACAGGTGTGACAGGAACCGGTGGTGGAGATGGGGGGAATTGAACCCCCGTCCACTGCTGTGGTCATATGCCTTCTACGGGTGTATCCAGTGAAATCGTTCTACTCGGCTCCGGAATTTGCCACTGGCATCTAATCCGACAAGCCCAGCCCTCGTTCAAGTCCCCCTACACCCCGCGGCTCAGAGTAGGAGCAATCTCTCTAAATGACGTCAGGATCCGGGTAGAGAGCATTCCCGGCCTGGCGGACTTCTTAGTGCGCTCGCTTAGGCAGCGAGGGCGAAGTCAGTGCGGTTTGATTTGGCACTTATTGTTTTGCAGAGATCGTTTACGAGATAACCCTGCATCCTCGACCCGCTTCTCATAATTGCGCAGGCAATGTCGAAACCGATCATCCCCCTGTGCACTCACTGCCGCCGTGGCGGCATTCAAGTGGGTTCCTGTCACACGCTGTTGAGTTTTCAATCTGCACGGCGCGACCAGATCGGCCGCTTCGTACAGCCCCTTAGCTTACAACACACCAGGGGCGGATGGCTAGTCGCCGAGGTTCTTGCGGGCGGAGATGGCCCGGTCGGACTCGCGCTTGTCCTGGCGCTCGCGCAACGTCTGGCGCTTGTCGTATTCCTTCTTGCCCTTGGCGACCGCGATCTCGACCTTGGCCTTGCCGTTCTTGAAGTACAAGCGCAGCGGCACGAGCGTGTAGCCGCCCTCTTTGGTCTTGTGGCTGATCTTGATGATCTCCTGCTTATGCATCAGGAGTTTGCGCTTGCGGCGGGGCGGGTGGTTGGTCCAGGTGCCGGCGACGTACTCCTGGATGTGCACGGCGTCGAGCCAGATCTCGCCGTTCTCGATGAAGGCGTAGCCGTCCACGAGCGAGGCCCGACCGGCCCGGAGGGACTTCACTTCGGTGCCGCTGAGCACCATCCCGGCCTCGTAGGTCTCCTCGATGAGGTAATCGTGGCGTGCCTTGCGATTGGTCGAGACGACCTTCTCGCCTATTTCCCTGGGCACGGACTTGCTCCTCAACTCGGTGTGTTTGCTCGGACGCGATACCGACCAGCCCATCAGTCTAGCGGGCTCACGGATGCCGGCCGCGGGTCAGACCTTCAGATACCGGGTAATGGCGAAGTTGGCCGAGAACGCCGCCAGCACGGCGCCGACCAGGAGCAGGATCGGAACCACCACCAGGGCGTCGTCGACCCCGACCAGCGAAAAGCTGGTCAGCCGGTCGCCCAGATAACCCTGAACGAACCAGAGCACGATTGCCATAACTGCGCCTCCCGCCAGCAGGGAGCCGAGGAGTGCGGCGAACACGCCTTCCAGGATGAACGGCGTTTGGATGAACCGGTTGGATGCCCCGACCAGCCTCATAATGCCCAGCTCCCTCCGCCGGGAGAACGCCGACAGGCGAATGGTGGTCGCGATCAGCAGGGCCGCCGCCACAAGCATCAGCGAGGCGATCCCGATCGCGGTGTAACTGGCCACATTCAGCACGGCGAAGATCTGATCCAGGTACTTGCGCTGGTCGGCCACGTTCTCGACCCCCGATACCCCGGACAAGCTCTCGACGAGAACGTCGGACTGCGAGGGGTCCTTCAGGTTCACCCAGAACGTCTGGTTCAACTGGTCGGGGGTGACGTAGTCTGCCACCGGGTTGCCCGAGAACTGCTTCTTGAAGTTCTCGAACGCCTGGTCGTGGGTCTCGAAGTAGTACTTGTCGATGAACGGTGCCAGGGTGGGCGATTCGAGCTGAGCCGTGACCGTGTCGATCTGTTCCTGCGTCGCCTCACCGGCGGTGCAGGTTTCACCGGGCGAGATCGCGGTGCACATGTAGATACCCACCTGCGCGCGGTCGTACCAGAAGTTCTTCATCTGGCCGATCTGCATCTGCATCAGCACGGCGACACCGACGAAGGTCAGCGAGATGAACGTCACGAGCACGACGGATACAACCATGGAGGCGTTGCGGCGCAGGCCGTTGGCGGCTTCGGAGAGCACGAGTCCGAGTCTCATCGGGTGGGCCCTACATTCTGTTCGCCGGTCTGGTCCGGTTTCTCACCCGGAGCGCGCAGCCCGAGCTTCTCGGCCAGGGTCAGTTGCTCCGGCACGTCGTGCTGGGTGGTCGAGAGCGCGGGGCGGGTCATGGCGGGGCCCCCGTCCGCGGCATCCGTCCCAGTGCCCTGTGCGGTGTCGTTGCTGGAATCGGTGCTCTGCACCGGGTGCGCCTGCGTGCCGGTCCTGCCTCTGTCGGCGGCAGCGAGAACGGCCTGGCGGGCGGCCTCTCTGGCCTCGACCAGGGGAACCGGAACCGGTGCGAAGAAGCGGGGCGGCTGGGCGGCGCGCACGGTCGCGGGTTCGGCCACCGGCTCCGTCGCCGGCTCGGCGGGCGATCCGCCGGGCGGCAGGACGGCCGGTTCGGCAGCGGCGGGGTGCACGAGCGGCGCGGACGCCGCGGGTGCGAAGACGGATGCCGCGGGTGCGGACCGGCGTCCGGTGCCGGCCATGACGGTGGGGATGGCCGAGGTGGCGTAGCCGCCCTGACGCTCGTCGCGCACGATCTTGCCGGCCGCCAGCTCGATCACGCGGCGCTGCATCTGGTCGACGATCCCGGCCTCGTGCGTGGCCATGACCACGGTGGTGCCGCCGGCGTTGATGCGTTCCAGCAGCGCCATGATGCCGGCGCTGGTGGTGGGGTCGAGGTTTCCGGTGGGCTCGTCGGCGAGCAGAACCTGCGGCTTGTTGACGATGGCCCGCGCAATCGCCACCCGCTGCTGTTCACCACCGGAGAGCTCGTGCGGCAAGCGCTGGGCCTTCTCGGCCAGACCGACCATCTCCAGGGTGTCGGGCACGGCTTCCTGGATGTAACCACGGGACTTGCCGATGACCTGCAGGCTGAAGGCCACGTTGTCGAACACGCTCTTGTTGGGCAGCAGGCGGAAGTCCTGGAAGACGACTCCGAGGTTGCGGCGGAAGTATGGCACCTTGCGGTTCGAGATCGACCGGAGGTCCTGCCCGAGCACGTGGATGCTGCCGCTGGTGGGTTTGTCCTCCTTCAGCACGAGGCGCAGGCAGGTTGACTTGCCCGAGCCGGACGCGCCGACAAGGAAGACGAACTCACCACGCAGAATCTCGACACTGATGGCGTCCAGGGCGGGTCGGTTCGTTCCCGGATATTGCTTGGTGATGGTGTCAAAACGGATCATGGCCCTTTGAGCCTAAGCAGCCATCCTGAGATTTCTCACAGCGACATACCTATTGCGACAACAGGTGGCGCGACGGAAGAGAGGCTCGCTAGTCCTGCGGAGCCTGTTTGCGCCAGCGGATTCCGGCAGCGATGAAGCCGTCGAGGTCGCCGTCGAAGACCTGGCTGGGGTTGTTGACCTCGTAGTTGGTGCGCAGGTCCTTCACCATTTGGTAGGGCGCGAGCACGTAGCTGCGCATCTGGTCGCCCCAGCTCGCGGTGATGACGCCGGCCAGTTCCTTCTTCGTTGCCGCCTCCTGCTCGCGCTGCAGCAGGAGCAGCCTGGACTGGAGCACGCGCATGGCGGCGGCCCGGTTCTGGATCTGGCTCTTCTCGTTCTGGCAGCTCACGACCGTGCCCGTGGGCAGGTGGGTGATCCGCACGGCGGAGTCGGTGGTGTTCACCGACTGGCCGCCGGGGCCGCTGGAGCGGAAGACATCGACCCGGATGTCGTTCTCGGGCACCTCGATCGATTCGGTCTGCTCGATCAACGGGACCACCTCGACGGCGGCGAACGAGGTCTGGCGTTTGCCGGCCGAGTTGAAGGGGCTCATCCGCACCAGGCGGTGCGTTCCGGCCTCGACGCTCAGGGTGCCGAACGCGTACGGGGCATCCACCTGGATCGTCGCGGACTTGATGCCGGCCTCTTCGGCGTAACCCACGTCGAGCACCTGCACCGGGTAGTCGTGCTGCTCGGCCCAGCGCAGGTACATGCGCAGCAGCATCTCGGCGAAGTCCGCCGCATCCACCCCGCCGGCCCCCGAACGGATGGTGATGACGGCCGGGCGGATGTCGAACTCGCCGTTGAGCAGGGTGTGCACCTCGAGCTCGCCCAGCACTTTCTGCAGGCTCGCCAGCTCGGCCGTGGCCTCGTCGGCGGATTCCTGGTCACCTTCGGCGTTGGCCAGTTCGACCAGCACCTCGAGGTCGTCGAGGCGGCTCTCGATGCTCACGATTCGGGCGAGCTCCGACTGGCGGTGGCTGAGCTCGCTGGTCACCTTCTGGGCGTGCGCGGAGTCATCCCACAGGTCGGGCGCTCCCGCCTGTTCGTTCAGGTCGGCGATATCCGTGCGGAGTCGATCAATGTCGATCACCGACCGGATGTCGCCGAACGTGGCCCGCATCGCGGCGATCTGCTCCGAAAAGTCCAGCTCAATCATGTCAAACCCCAGCCTACCGGGCGGGTTGACGGAGCGCGGGCTGAAGCACCCGGGCTGAAGTAGCATCGAGGAGCCATGAGTATCGCCGAGCGCCCCTTCAGCCTCCGCTCCGTCGCACTCGCGGCGTTCCTGCCGACCCTGCTGTTCTCGATCGGCGAGGGCGCCATCATCCCGCTGATCCCGATCGTGGCCAACGACCTGGGCGCCTCCCTCGCGGTCGCCGGGTTCATCGCGGCCATGATCATGGTGGGCGAACTCGTCGGCGACATCCCGAGCGGGTGGGTGGTGTCCCGCATCGGCGAGCGCAACGCGATGATCTGGGCCGCCATGCTCGCGGTCATCGCCGTGTTGATCTGCATAGCAGCCCCGAACCCGTGGGTGCTGGGGATCGGGATCTTCCTGATCGGCCTGGCCACCGCCGTCTTCGCGCTGGCGCGCCACGCCTTCATGACCAGCTACGTGCCGCTGGCCTTCCGGGCCAGGGCGCTGTCGACCCTCGGCGGCATTTTCCGGGCCGGCTGGTTCGTCGGCCCGTTCATCGCGGCCGGACTCATCCGTCTGACCGGGGGCACGGAGGCCGTCTTCTGGGTGTTCGTGGTCTGCTGTCTCGGCGCGGCCACCATGCTCCTCCTCCTGCCTGACCCCGCAAGCACCTTCGGTGGCCCCGAACTGGCCAGAGCACCGGATGGCACGGTGCATCCGGCCGGCCAGGAGCTCGCGGCCGAGGAATCACAGGGACTGTTCCGCACCATCTGGGGTTACCGGGCCGTTCTCCTGAGGCTGGGCACGGGCGCGGGCCTGATCGGGGCCATGCGGGCGTCCCGCACCGTGCTCCTCCCGCTCTGGGCGGTCAGCATCGGCATCAGCGTGCCCGACATCGCCCTGATCATCGGCATCGCGGGTGCGGTCGACTTCGCCCTGTTCTACGCCAGCGGCCAGATCATGGACCGTTTCGGCCGGATGTGGACCGCTCTCCCGTCGATGATCGGGCTGGGAGCCGGGCACCTCATCCTCGCGTTCACGCACGACCTGCCGACCAACGTGGAGTGGTTCATCGCGGTGGCGATGATCCTGGCTCTGGCGAACGGGATCGGCAGCGGGCTGCTGATGACCCTGGGCGCCGACCTCGCCCCGAAGAACACCAGCCCGGCACCGTTCCTCGGCGCCTGGCGGTTCACCGCCGACCTGGGCGGCGCCGTCGCCCCCCTGGCCGTGGCCGGCCTGACCGCGGTGGCGACCGTGTCGCTGGCCAGCGGCGTGATGGGCGTGTTCGGGCTGTTCGGCGCCGTGATCCTCGGGCGCTACATCCCCCGCTACGCGCCGCGCCGGCCGCGACCGCGCCCCTGATCCGCACCGGGCGAACGGCCGAGGGAATGCGGGTCGGCCCGGTGGCGTTTAATGGTCGTATGCCCCTCATCGGAGAATACGAGCCCGGCACCCAGCAGTGGGTGCGCGACCAGGTCGACCTGTACGAAAGCTCCGGCGGCACGCAGGGCACCACGTTGCGCGGGATGCCCGTCATCGTGCTCACCACCCTCGGCGCGAAGTCGGGCAAGTTGCGCAAGACCCCACTGATGCGCGTGGAACACGAAGGCGCCTATGCCGCCATCGCCTCCCTCGGCGGCAGCCCGAAGAACCCCATCTGGTACGGCAACGTGCTGGCCCACCCGCACGTGGAGCTGCAGGACGGCCCGCACCGCCAGGACATGCTGGCACGCGAGGTCACCGGCACCGAACGCGCGAAGTGGTGGGAGCGGGCCGTGGCCGCGTTCCCCGACTACGCCGCCTACGAGAAGAAGACGAACCGGGTCATCCCGGTGTTCGTGCTCGAGCCCGTTCCCGTCGCCGCCTCGGCCGCCTCGGCCGCCGCCGCCTCCTCCGCCGCCTCCTGACGGTGGCGCGCGCGCAAACCCGGGGCCCGCAACTCGACCGCATCGTGCTGACCGGACTGACGGATGCCGACGGTGGCGACCTCCGCGCCGGTGACAGCCGGGAAGCGGAACGATTCACCGGCTGCGACCTGTCCGGCAGGGACCTGACCGGCATCGGTTTCCAGGAGTGCGAGCTGCGCGGAGTCTCCCTCAGCGATTCGCAGCTGCGCGGGGCATCCGTCGCCGACTGCGTGGCCGGAGAGCTGCACGCAGCCGTCTTCAGCGCGCCCCGCTCCAGTTGGCGGGGCGTTTCGGTCGAGCACTCCCGGCTCGGCTCGGTCGAGCTCTACGAGGCCACCCTGCGCTCCGTTCAGATCGACGGGTCAAAGCTCGATTTCGTGAACCTGCGCGGCGCGACACTCACCGACGTACTGCTCTCTAACTGCATTATCGAAGAGCTCGACCTGGGCGGGGCCACCGTGCAGCGCCTGGAACTGCGCGACTGCCGCATCGGCACCCTCGACGTGACGCGCGCGACGCTCAAGGACGTGGACCTGCGCTCGAGCGATTTCAGCGCCGTCCACGGGCTCGAGGGGCTGCGCGGCGCAACGATCGACGACGCACAGCTGAGCCTGCTGGCGCCGCTGCTCGCCGCCCACCTGGGCATCATCGTCACCTAGCCGTCCCCTGCCCTAGGAGCGTGTGTCAGTAACGCCTATTCGAAGTTGATGCGACGAGATCCGGGCCGATTTGGCCGCAGCGGGCGGGGCGTTGCTGTGGCGGTCGTCGTGGACTTCAGAG
>NZ_SOGM01000054.1:0-17580 GCF_004403545.1 Cryobacterium sp. TmT2-59
GTCGCACCGAAGCGACGAAAACGCCCGTCGCAGGGTCGAGATCAACGTCCTCGACCACCGTCTTGTCGACACCGAGCAAGGTCCGCCATATTGTTAGAGATCGCACGCCATTTTCCCGCCTATAAAGTTTCTTTCCTTGACAGTCAGAAACCTAGACAGGAAGCGGCGTGCGGCCGTTAAAGCGCTCCGAAAGACCCACAGATGCAGCAGGAGAGCCAATTTTTTGTTCGCTTGATCCATCAAGGTGATCGGCGAATCCGAGCCTTACTCCGCATAGACGGTCGTCATCTCCGCTCTCGGCACGTCCAAGTTCAAGGCCCGGAACCCGACCAGTGCGTTGGCGATGCGGTCATCATGGAGCGCGCGAAACGCCAGGTCCGCGTCATCCATGGCTTTCCGCTGATCCTTCCCCAAGGAGAGGTCGATCGTTCGGTACCCCAGGGACATGTCGAGGCCACTGGACTTGGACTTGGCTAGATAGGCGGTGGCGTCCTTGATCAGATGGAAACGGCTGGCACCTATGAGGGCGGTGGCCTCGGCATCGATGAGTTCTTGGCAGAGAGTTTCCGTCGCGACGCGGATGCGATCGGGGACACGGGTGAGCTTGAGTTCCGCGAGGAGGTCAAGCTGGGCAGACTGGTCTAGAGCCATCGTGTGATGTGTCTTTCTGGGAGGAACTTTGAACGGTTCTCGCTGACCATCGCACGGTGATTTCCTACGTTGTTAATCCAACGATCGAAACCCGGGAACTACGCTACTCAGGGGGACGCAACCAAGCGGTCTGGCACCACGCCATCCTCGCCCTCGTCCGGCGTATGAAGCCGGCGCGACGACGGCGATCAAACCCTCGCGTCATCAAACGCAAGGTCTCGAAGTGGCCCGCCAAGCGCTTCCACCACACGCACTGGCCACAACCCCTCCACGAGCCAGAAATCACCACTCAAACTCTTAACTGAACGATATTGCGGCTTAGTCCTGCTACGCCGCATGGCTGGACACCAAGCTGGCATAGACGACAACGTTGTCTGGATACGTACGAGTGGTTTCGTTGAACTCTCCACCGCAGGTGATCAGTCGCAGTCCCGCATGGTCAGTGTTGCCGTAGACGGTGAACTGCGGAAACTCATCTTTCGAATATTCTTCCACTCCGTCGACCACGAACACGGCCACTGTCGCATCGGCTCGAGTAACCAAAATCTCATCGCCGGGACGCATATCGCCAAGTCGGTAAAACACCGCGCGCCCCTGCACTCTGGAGTCGACGTGACCCAAGATGACGGAGGGTCCGATCGCGCCAGGGGTGGGCGAGCCGGTGTACCAGCCGGCAGGAGAGGCTTCGTCCAACGACGGCGTCTGCACCGTGCCGTCAGGATTCAGTCCCAATTGCATCAGGACGGAGTCCACTTCAATCGCGGGGATGTTGATTTGGGTGGGCTCGGAGGCGGTCAAGGTCGGGCCAACAACCTGGTCAACCCGCGGAGTCGGCGGCGCGGAGAGGGGCTCCCGTGAGGGCGTATCGGAGACGGGCTTCTGAGCGGGAGCCGCCACGGCGGCCGAGGCTGGTGGTCGTGGAGGAGGAGGGTTGCCCCACAGGGCGAAACCGGTCGCCGTACAGCCGACGGTGAAGAGCAGAACCGTCGCCGCGGTAGCCAGACGGCTACCGCGGCGACGGTTCCCAGCCGGGTTTATCACCGGCGATCAAACGATCTCAACCTCACGCGGCAAGGCGCCGACGAATCATCACCGCGCCACCTGCCGCGGTCAGGAACACGGCACCGAGGGCGAGAAGGCCAATGTCAGCACCGCTTGAGGTGCCGCCACCGCCGGTTTGCACNCCGAGGGCGAGAAGGCCAATGTCAGCACCGCTTGAGGTGCCGCCACCGCCGGTTTGCACGCCACCGTCAGGCATGTTCGCTTGCGACGCGCTCAGCGCGCCGCACAGAGCCGGCGACGTTGCTGCCAGGGGCAGACTCGGAACCAAGTCACTTTTTGCGTCCTGTGCCGCTTTCGTCAACGTGGCCGGGTCTAGACCGTGGACCACCACAACAGCCGTTCCTGCCTCTAGCGAGGCCGCGGTGGCGGCATCCAGAGTGAAGGTTCGGTTAAAGTCGTAGTTTGCACCCATCCCGGCAAGCGTTAGATCAGTTCCGGCCGCCGGACTCGTGTCGCCGCTGGTGGACAACGTTGTGCCAATCTCTCCGTAAGACGGCTGACCTTCGGTCGTGCTGATCACACCGTCTCCATTGGTGTCAGCTGCGGTGGTGGGACATTCCCCCTTCGCACCGATGTGGATGTGCTGTACGTGCGGGTACGGCTTACCGTCGAAGGTCTCGGCCAGACCTTTGACGGTCTGGGTGACTGTGGCCTGGTCGCCGGATACCTGGATGGAGAAGGTGCCGCTGCCGTTGCTGCCGTTGATCGAATCGAGCGTCCCCTGGTAGGACGCGTCACCAGTGGCTGCAAGGGCTGGGCCACCAGTCAAGACGGCCACGCCCAGAGCAAACGCGGGCACAAACAACACTGCTGTTTTCTTATTCATCAGAATCCTTCGCTAGGAGGTAGGTGCGAAAACAAACATGGAGAGAAAAACACGAGCATTATTCGGCCAATCCTTTGCGCAAACGACTTTTTTGTCAAGAGCTGCTGGGCGTTCGTGAGTCGACCCGCCTGTCTGCAAGCCCTGCGTGCACAGCAATCGGCGCGGCTTCCCAAAGCCATCAAGACGAAGAACACGACGACGACCATACTCAGCTACCTCACAAAGTCCGAGGTCGACGCGCTCTTGGCCGTGCCCGATCAGAACACGGTGACCGGGCGGCGAGATCACGTGATGATACTGGTCTTTTCGACCGGACTCCGCGTCAGAGAGCTGATCGGGTTGACCCAGCAAGATCTACAGCTCAGCACCCCTGTGCACCTGCTTTGTCACGGCAAAGGCCGCAAGGACCGCATCACGCCGCTCAACAAGGAGACCACGCGCGCCCTCCGAACGCTTCGCGCCGCGAGGCCCGACGCGCTTCCACGCGACCCCATATTCACAGCGCAAGGCAGCTCCAGAGCGCTCGGGCGCGATGCGATCGCGGCTCGACTTCGCCTCTACTGCGCCGCCGCAACCGCCACCAGCCCGAGCCTGAAGAACAAAACGATCACTCCACACACGCTGCGACACACGACAGCGATGAGGATGCTCGAAGCCGGCATCGACATCACCACAATCGCCCTTTGGCTTGGCCACGAATCCACTCAGGCCACCCAGGCCTACCTACACGCCGACCTCGGCATGAAAGAACGCGCCCTGGCATGAATCGCGCCCCTCGGAAGCACCAGCCACAGGTTCGTCCCCACCGGACCGCTGCTTGAATTCCTAGAAGCGCTCTAATCATGCCGACGTATGCGCCCCGGATATTCCTTTGATCAAGACTTTCCAGAAAACATCGGCATAACCCGAACGTCGAGATAATCGATGTAGTGCGTATCCGCTCAGCTCAGCCTCGCTTTGCTGCTGCCGGGCCTTCGGCCACGATCTCGGCCCTGGTGGACGGCGGATGGTGACTGCTGAGGCCGAGGAGGGTTTGAAACGCGGCCATCGGCGTGCGTCGTCGGTTGTATCGAAAGATGAACTCGTCCAGGTAGACCTGCAGATGCTCGGCGCTCACGCCGCGGTGCGTGCCGCGGAGCCAAGACTTGAAGTTCGAGATCGCCCGGTGCGCCCGCGGCAAGACCGGGTCGATATCGCCGTCACGCTTGGCTTTAGCCTGACTGCGCGGGCGGTGCACGTAGCCCTTGCTCGCCAGCTTCGCGTAGCCTTGCCAGCCGTCGGTATGTACGATCGCTCCCGCCGCCACGGTCCGTTCGATGAACCCAGACAACGTCGCCGCGGTCGCGTCGTCGATTAGCTCGATCCGTATGCGACCTGAACCGGTGCCTCTCACCTCTACCGCGATGATCCCGGTGGAGGCCTTCGCGATTGCGCTGCGCCCGCCGCTCCTGCCCTTCTCCACACCGCCGATCTCGAACTCATCAACCTCGACCTCACCGGAGAGCAAGCCCCGGTCAGGGGCGACCATTGCGCGGCGCAGCTTGTGCAGCATCGTCCACGCCGTGTCGTACCGACTCAACGCAAGTTGGCGTTGCAACTGTCTTGCCGACATCCCTGGAGTGCCGGTAGCCATCAAGTACGCCGCCCAGAACCACAACCGCAACGACAACCGGGTCTTGTGCATCACGGTCCCGGCCGTCACCGACACCTGATACCTGCACTCGACGCACTGCCACAGCCGTCGGGTGGCGATCGGATACGCGTCGCGGCCCCCGCAACGCGGGCACGTGAACCCCTCCGGCCATCGACTCTCAAAGAGATAGTCCAGGCACGCCTGCTCATCCACGAACCACTCCTGGAACGCCAGAATCGAACGCGGAAAATCAGGTTTGGGCACACCTCACTCTAGCTGAGCTAAGCGGATACGCACTATCGATGTTATGCAGACGTCTGCATAACATCTAGCTCATCAATTCCGACCTGAAAAGCAGCGCCCTGGCCCACCTGCCCTCGGGCGTGTTCGCGGCCAACGCGGCCTGGCTCGTCCTGGCCGTGATCGCCTTCAACCTCACCCGCGCCACCGCCACAACCGCCGGCACCGGCCTGGCCCGGGCAACGACCGCGACCATCCGCCGAAAACTCATCAACATCCCCCCGAGGATCGCCTCGTCAGCCCGGCGGATCACCCTGCACCTGCCCGAGAACTGGCCCTGGGAAACCGGTTGGACCCGCCTCTTCGACCACGCCTTCGCACCACCCAGCCCCGCGGCAGCTCAGTTCACGCCGACGCGATCATGGACCGCATCGTCCACAACACCATCTGGGTCGAGACCGGCGGCCACAACATGCGAGAGCACACCGCCGGCCAGGTCACGGCATAAAGCCTCGCGCGGTCGGGCGTCGCTGGCCCCCGACCGCGCGACAGCCTGGCACCACCAGGCAATACCCGCGACCCCCGAAGGCAATATTCAACGACCCCCGAACCCGCAAATACTCACGCGGCATCGTTCGGCCGAACTCGAGGCTGAATTGGTACACATGAGTGTCGGTCCAGCCGAAGACGACCTGGAGCACCTGATGCACCCGGTCGAGGGTCAGGTCCGACGGAAGGGTGAGGCGGCGCCAGAGCGGGGGTGTCGCGCCGACCAGATCGACCCGGATGCGAAACTGCGCCGGAGTCGCGGGTGATTCCAGCAACGGCAGCGGGCGCACGGTCTGCGCGCCGCTGCCAAACCCGCCGCCGAACGGGTTCGTCATGGCATCCATGACGAACGCCAGGATGGCGAACCGCTCGGCTCGGGTCTTGTTTCCTGTGCGGGAGCACGAATCAGGGCCAGGCTTCTTGCTCACAGCCTTCTTCTTCGTCATCTCACCGAGTCTAGAAGGCGAAGGGTTCGCGGCAGAGATAATTATCGCTCGGGCCTAATCGAGCTGTAGCGCCAGTCGGAGTGCCTCGTCGATCTCGTCCATCTCGGCCCGGCTGACGTGGCCCACGAGGTTGCCCAGGCGTTCCGGCGCGACCGCAGCGGTCTGTTCGACGAGCACCTGCGTGCGTTCGCTGCCGATCTTGATTGTCGGCCGAAAGCTCTGGGGCCGGGCCGAACGGGAGGTGGGCACAACCAGAACGGTAGAGAGGGAAAGGTCGTCCGATTGAACGATGATGGCGTAGCGGACACCGGCTAGTTCATGGCCAAGGACTCCTCGCGGCGCGGTCAAGCGGTGGATGTCACCACGCACGCAGGTCATCCATCTCTGCAAGGACGGCGCGACTCTCGGCACGGTCGGCGTCGTCCTCCAACAGAGCGGCCGACTCGTATCGCATCTTTTCGCGCCGACGCAGGCGAGCTGCATCGACCAGCGCCTGCCGGATGGCCGTCGACACAGTCGATCCGTCTGCCGTCAGCTCGTCCAAAGCCCGCTGCGCGCGTTCATCCGTTCGGAAATTGATCACCGCCATAACGACATCATAAGACAGTGTGTAAGACGAATCCACTACAAATAAAGACCCCTACCGCACCCGCCGCAACCGGATCGGACCCTTCGCCGTCGAGGGATCGACCACCGTCCCGCCCTGCGTGATCTGCAGTTCACCGCGGGCGACCAAGCGGCGTGCGGCTCGGCGGGCCGGCTCCATGAGGTCGCACCACCCCTCGCCGCCGACCACTTTCGCCGCCTCGGAGGGGCAGATCGTGGCATCCTGCGCCCGCGCACCGAGCAGGGTGGCGATGCTCTCTTCAAGCCGGAGGTCGGTCGCGCTCACTCCGCGCCCGCGGCACGCGGCCGAGCAGTACTTCACCGAATCCCAGTTGTCGGCCCACTTCGCGCGCCACTCGATGCGCCGCCCACAGGAGGCGCAGGTCTTGTCCGCCCGGCCACCGGCGGCGTCCGGGTCGGCGGGTTTGCGTTGACGGTGGGCCATGCCTTCTATCCTGCGGGATTGCGGGGTCGAGCGGGGTCGAGCGCGGTCCGGCGACCGCACGTGACGAATCCGGCGCGCATCCGTCATATTAATGACGGATGCCACAGCCCGCGACCGCCCAGACCGCCCCAACCCGCAGGGCGATAGGCTTCCCGCACATGAACCCGAAGGAAACCCCGTGACGAGCACCGACCCCGCGAGTGCCGAACGACGGCGCGCAGCTGCCGTAGCCAACCGTGGCCGCAACGTCGAGGTGGACGGGCAGCAGTTCACCGTGCACTCCATGGCGAGCGCGTCGCGTGCGCCGGAGTCGGAGCACGAGTCGGAGGCGGAGCCCGAGCCGCCGACCTACCTGCTGGTGCACGGCATTGGGGCGTCGCACCGCTACTACCGGCGGATCCAGCAGCGCCTGGCCCTCACCGGGCACACCCATTCGCTCGACCTTCCCGGATTCGGCGGCACCCGCAAGCCCGGACGACCGCTCGGGATCGAGGAATACGGCGCCCTGCTCGGCCGGCTGATGGATCAACTCGAGGTGCCGCGCGCGGTCGTGGTCGGCCATTCGATGGGCGCCCAATTCGCCACGGAGCTGGCCCGGCAACGCCCGGATGCCGTCCCCCGCCTGGTTCTGATCGGCGCCGTCACCGATCCCCGCCGGGCCACGGCCGTGCAACAGGCGATGGGCCTGACCCGCGATGTGGTCAAGGAGCCGCCGTCGGGCAACCTGATCGTCTTCCGCGACTACCTCGAGTGCGGCCCGCGTTGGTTCTCCACCGAGCTCGTCCCCATGCTCGACTACCGCACCGACCTGGCCCTCGGCGACGTGCGCTCCCCCACCCTCGTGATCCGGGGCGCCAACGATCCCGTCTCGGGCAGCGCCTGGTGTGCGGCGCTGGCCGCCGCCGCGCCGGACGGGCATTTCCGGGAAATCGCGGGCCACCGCCACCTGGTGCACCACAGCGCCGCCGCGCAGACCGCCGCCATCATCGTGGAACACGCCCAGCGGCATCCGTCGGTCACCGGGCCGGCCCCACACACCGCGCAATCCACACACACCCAGCAATCCCCCGGCACCCGGCCCGCCCCATGATTCGCCGTCTGCTGATTCGCCCTCTGCGCGATGCCCGATGGTGGATGCTCGACTACGTCTACGCGGTGAAGAGGCAGACCCGCGCCGCCCTCTCCCGCGCCCAGCCGGCGGACTTCCGCTCCGGGGCCGGCGCGCCAATCGTGATCATCCCCGGGGTGTACGAATCCTGGGCATTCATGCGACCGCTGATCCGAATTCTGCACGACCACGGGTATCCGGTGCACGTGGTGGCGGCGCTGGGCCGCAACCGCCGTTCCCTGGCGGATGCCGCCGCGACCGTCGCCGCCTACCTCGAGCGGGAGAACCTGACCGGCGTCATCATCGTGGCGCACAGCAAGGGCGGCCTGATCGGCAAACAGCTGATGACGACCCACGACCCCGACGGCCGGGTGAGCGGCATGACCGCGATCAGTGTCCCCTTCGCCGGATCCCGCTATGCGCGCTACCTGGTCGTGCCGAGCATCCGTGCTTTCGCCCCCACCAACGCCGCCCTGCACGACCTCGGCCTGGACCACCGGGTCAACGACCGGATCGTGTCCATCTACGGAGAGTTCGACCCGCACATCCCCGAGGGCAGTGAACTCGTCGGTGCCCGCAACATCCGGCTGCGCGTCGGCGGGCACTTCCGCATCCTCGGCGACCCGAGGACCGTGCGGGCTGTGCTCGACGCGGTGACGGATGCCGCGAAGCCGGCGCTCTGACCCCGCGGGGTAGCTCGTCGGGCCGGCCTGGGCGCAACCGATCTCGCTCGGCGAACTCGGCCTAACTGAGGGAGAATGGAATCCTCATGAAGACTCTCCTCAATGTGATCTGGCTCGTGTTCTCGGGCTTCTGGCTGTTCCTCGGCTACATGCTGGCGGCCCTGATCATGTTCGTGCTCATCATCACCATCCCCTGGGGAATCGCGGCGGCGCGGATCGGTTTCTATGCGCTCTGGCCGTTCGGCAAGACCGTGGTCGACACACCGGGCGCGGGCGTCGGGTCGCTCCTCGGCAACGTCGTCTGGGTGGTGCTGGCCGGCTGGTGGATCGCCCTCGGGCACCTGATGTCGGGCATCGCGCTCTGCATCACGATCATCGGTATCCCGTTCGGGATCGCCAACTTCAAGCTGATCCCCGTGGCGCTGATGCCGCTCGGCAAGCAGATCGTCGACATTCCCTAAGCGGTCAATCGACGATCCGCTGGTCAGATGCTGACCGCGGGCTGAGGGGACCCGGCGCGCAGAATCGGCGCCGGAACCGAATTGTTGAGCGAATCCTGAACGATGGCGGCGCCGATCGGGCCGAGCAGCAGAAGCAGCCAGAACGCGCCGGCACGGCTGAATCCGGTGGTCTCCTGGACGCCCACGGCGAACTTCCACAGCCACCAGTAGCTGATGATGGGGAGAATGACCAGCCACGTCGTCGGGATCCTGCTGGGCGCGACGAGGTTGATCTCGTTCTTGGTCTTCGCGAACCAAACCAGTGCGTAGATGCCGAAGGTGACGAAGGGCAGGAGCAGCGGCGCTGCAGGACTACGACGTTTCATGTGATTCTGTTCCCCCTAAGATTGCACTGAGGTACCAGCGTGGCAGCCGTGCCCGCAGGCCCCCGGAAGTTCGCGCCCCCAGTTCGGGCCGGCCGCCGACAGTGACACTCAGCCCACGCGACGGGCTACTCGTACACGTCCCGGCGATGGCCGACGGTGACCACGACCACCACGAGGATGTCGTTGCGAATGGTGTAGATAATCCGATAGTTGCCCACCCGCACCCGATAGCCGTCCCGTCCCTGCAGCGCTCTAGCCCCGGGCGGGCGAGGGTCTTCGCCCAGCAGGGCGATGGCGCCTTGTACCCGACCACGGTCCTGCGGATAAATGCGCCGCAAGGCTTTGACCGCTGCCGGGCGCAATTCGATCCGGTACTTGCTCACATCCAGCCGAGATCCGCTTTGACCTGCTCCCAGGGAATGTTGTCGCCCTCGTCGGCCATCGCCGCATCAAACGCCGCGACATCCTCAGCATCCTCAAGCGCTTCTAGCATTCGCGCGTACTGTTCGGGGCTCACGAGCACCGCAGCGACCTTTCCGCGACGCTCCAGGAAGACGGCCTCTGTGCTGGCCTGGGCGATCAACTCGGGTAGGCGCGCCCTGGCGTCGGTGACGCTCGACTTCGACATGCCCCAAATGTACATCAACGTGATCGCGATGTACATGTGCGCACCACTAGTTCGGGTTGTGCTGCCTGACCGACAGTGACCCGTGACCGGGCGCGACGACACATTTCGCGGCGTAGATCGGGACTCCGCCGTGCTCCGCTGTCTGGGTGAGGACGAGGACCGCCGCTGCCGGCTCGATGTTCAGCAGTTTCGCTCGCGTGGGGCCAGCGTCGGTCGCGACGATCTGGCACACGCCGTTCGTGAAGACGTGGCCGTTGGCCTGCATGGATGCAAGGAGCGTGCGTGGTTCGGCGGCGAGCTCCGAGAGTTCGGATGCGATTCGCTCGCTCACATCGGTGAGGTAGCGCCCCGCGGGGAGATGCTCTTGAACGGTGGCAACGGGAACGCCATCCTGCAGCAAGACGCTCTCGCGGATCCAGGCGTTGGCAGCCGGGTCGAGGGAGAGCCGGTGGGACACGAAGTCCGTCACCCCTTCCAATTCGAAGCGCACCGGCTGGACAGTCAACGTCATGTTCGGGTCGGCCAAGGCGATCTCAAATGGCCGCAGCTGCTCCAGGCCGCCGTGCGGGATGGAGTCCGTGACGAATCGCCCCACTCCGCGACGGGTGACCAGTAACCCGTCTTCTTCGAGGAGCATCAGCGCCTCGCGTACGGGTGTGCGGCTGACGCCGAGCATTGCCGAGAGCTCTGTCTCCCTCGGCAGCATTTCGCCCAGCCGGAACACGCCAGAGCGGATTCCATCCGCGAGCCGGGTGTAGACGGCGACTCGAATCGGCTGGCCGACGGTGAGGTGGAGCTGCTGGTGCAAGAACGGGTGCGGTTCCAAACGGGTCGTCACGAGACCTCCTTGTCAACGCCGAACGTACCACATTTGATATGTGACCTGAGAGGTATAACCTCATACTTGAGAGACGAAGGAGTCACCATGAGTTCAACCACAACGAGGGCCGGATCACCGTCAACGACGAAGGTTCTGTATCCCCCCACGCGCAGCACTCCGCACATCGATCCGAAGGGGGTGGACATCGCCGAGACGATCCTCCTTCCGGGGGACCCGCTGAGAGCGAAGTTCATCGCCGAGACATACTTCGACGACATCCGCTGCTTCAACGAGGTTCGCAACATGTTGGGTTTCACGGGCACTTACCGAGGGCGCCCCGTGTCCGTGATGGGCACGGGTATGGGCATCCCCTCCATCTCGCTCTACAGCTACGAGCTGATCCACTTCTTCGGGGTCAAGAACCTGATCCGGGTGGGCAGCTGCGGCGCCATGCAGGAGAACATGGAGCTCTACGACGTGGTTATCGCCCAGGGCGCGTCAACCGACTCCAACTACCTGAACCAGTTCAACCTGCCCGGTGCATGGGCGCCGCTGTCGTCGTACCGGCTGCTCGAGCACGCCAAACGGATCGCCGACGAGCGCGGTCAACGCACCCACGTGGGCAATGTGCTCTCGTCCGACCTGTTCTACGGCGCCGATCCCGACGCCATGGGGAAGTGGATGAAGATGGGCATCCTGGCCGCCGAGATGGAGTCGGCAGGGCTGTTCGCCAACGCCGCGGCCGCGGGCGTCGATGCGCTTGGCATCTTCACTGTCAGCGACCACCTCGTCACCAACGCCAGGACCACCCCCGAGGAACGGCAGACCGCCTTCACCGGAATGATCGAGATCGCGCTGGAACTGATCTGATGAGCACCGCGACTCACTCCCCGCGTCCGACCCAGGTCTTCACACCGACCCGGGCCGTCCCCATCCTGCTGTTCCTCTTCGTGTTTTCCCTGGTGCTGGACAATGGCTTCAAGTTCATGTCGCCGGCACTGGCACAGAGTCTCAACCTGCCCGTCAACACCGTCAGCCTGCAAGCCACTCTGACCGGCATCCTGATCGGTATCGGTGCCGTGGTCTACGCCGCGCTGGCCGACTCGATCAGCATCCGGAAACTCATCATTTTCGCGATCCTCGTGATGACGATCGGGTCGATCGTCGGCTTCGTCTTCCAGACCAACTTCTGGCTGATCCTGGTCGGCCGGCTGATCCAGACCGCCGGCCTGGCGGCCGCCGAGACGCTCTACGTGATCTACGTCACCAAGCATTTCAGGGGCGACGAGCAGAAGAAATACCTGGGCTTCAGCACCGCAGCCTTCCAGCTGTCGCTCCTGATCGGCACCGTCGGCAGCGGCTTCATCGCCACCTACATCGGCTGGGCGGCCTTCTTCCTGGTCACCTTGCTTTCCCTGCTGACCATCCCGGTCGTGCTCCGTACGGTTGCCGCTGAGGCAACGAATGAGGGCCACGTGGACGTGTTCGGGCTTTTCCTGATCGCGGTGTTCGCCACCGGCATCATCCTGTTCATGCAGAACTTCAACTTGTTGTACCTGATGCCAGTCGTCGCGGGGCTGATTTTATTCATCTGGCACATCCGAACCCACGACAACGCCGTGATCACCATCGCGTTCTTCGCCAACGCCCAATACTCGCTGATGATCATCGTGGTGTTCGTCATCTACTCGGTCCAGCTGGGCTACACCTTCCTCTTCCCGTTCCTGGTATCCGACATCTACGGCTACAACCTCGGAGAGGTCTCCCTGCTGCTGATCCCCGGCTATATCGCCGCCGTGATAGTCGGCTCGGCCACCGGCAAAATCGCCCGGGTCCTCACATCCAAGCAGGCCATCACCACGGCGTTGATCGTGATCATCGCCTCGATGCTGATCCCGGCTCTGGTGGTGGACAAGTGGATCGGGATCTTCGTGATCTCGATGATCTTGTTCGGGATGGGCTTCGCGTTGATGTACGGCCCCCTCGTGTCGACCGCCATTGGGCGGGTGCCGGTCGAGAACTCCGGTATCGCCATCGGCTTCTACAACCTCACCATCAACATTGCCGTGCCGATCGGCATCGCCTACACCGCGGCCCTGATGAACCTGAAGCCCAACCTGCTCGGGGGCATCGCCGGCACCGATCAGGCGTCTTCTTACGCAACGGTGTTGTTGATTCTCGCGGCGGTCGCCGCCCTCGGCCTGGTGCTCTACCGCGTCTTCGTCGTTGTCCTGGAACGCCAGGGCGAACCCGAAACCGCACCCGCACCCGCACCCGCACCCGTCACCAACTAAGGACACACCATGATTTCCGCCCCCACCATCCCCCTCAGCGCGGCCATCGTCGCCCAGCACATCGACCACACCCTCCTGAAGCCCGAGGCCACCGCAGCAGACGTGACCGCGCTCATCGCCGAGGCCGTCGAGCTCGGCACCTACTCGGTCTGTGTCTCCCCGTCGATGCTGCCGCTGCGCATCCCCGCCGGCGCGGACCTCAAGGTTGCGGTTGTCTGCGGGTTCCCCAGCGGCAAGCACCACAGCGCCATCAAGGCCGCCGAGGCCGCCCTTTCCATCGAGCAGGGCGCGGACGAGGTCGACATGGTCATCGACATCGGCGCCGTCAAGGCCGGCCGGTTCTCGGAGGTGCAGGCCGACATCGCGGCCGTGCGCGCGAGCGTTCCCGCACCGAAGGTGCTCAAGGTGATCATCGAATCCGCTGCGCTGACCGATGCCGAGATCGTCGGCGCGTGCCAGGCATCCGTCGCCGCGGGCGCCGACTTCGTGAAGACCTCCACCGGCTTCCACCCCGCCGGCGGCGCGACCGTGCACGCCGTTCGCCTGATGAAGCAGACTGTGGGCGACCGGGCCGAGGTGAAGGCGTCGGGCGGTGTGCACAGCTTCGAAGAGGCCGCGGCACTGATCGAGGCCGGCGCGACCCGTCTGGGTGTCTCCGGTAGCGCCGCGCTGCTCTCCGGCGCCACCCACGCCGAAAGCGCCGGGGGCTACTGACTGCCGGCCGGGCTCGCACCTTCCATCGTGTGCGAGCCTGGCCCGCGAGCTCCTACCGGCTGACCGAAACGTCGATCAGCACCTTCCCGACCACTCCGCTC
Organism: Cryobacterium sp. TmT2-59; assembly: GCF_004403545.1. Lineage (NCBI taxonomy): Bacteria > Bacillati > Actinomycetota > Actinomycetes > Micrococcales > Microbacteriaceae > Cryobacterium > Cryobacterium sp. TmT2-59. Next base: position 13,633 of record NZ_SOGM01000054.1, read on the forward strand.
TCGACCAGCGCATGGGCATCCGCCGTGTGCGCGAGGTCGGTGCGGTGCAGGGGCAGCCCCGACTCCTCCCCCACAGCAAGTGCGCCGTCGACGAGGGCCGCGTTGATGTCCTCGGCCGCCGCCCGAATCACGTCGGCACCCACCGTGTAGAGCAGCACGAACTGATAGCGCACGTTAAGGCTGAAGTGCTGGCGCACGTCGAGCGTCACCTGGTCGCCGCCGTTGTTGGCGTAGACCGCGATCGAACCACGATTACGGATGACGGCCAGGTCCAGCCACGAATTCTGGGCTGGCGCGACCTCCACGATCAGGTCCACCCCCTCCGGTGCGATCGCCCGGATCTGTTCGACGACGTCCGGGTCGGTGTAGGTGAGCACGTGTTGTGCACCTGCCGCCGTGGCGAGCGCCGCTTTCGCCGGCCCGCTCACGGTCGTGACAACGGATGCCCCCGCCCACCGGGCCAGCTGGATCGCCGCGTGCCCGACCGCACCCGCTCCGCCGGCCACGAGCACCACCTTGCCGGCCAGTGCGCCCGGGTGCAGCCGCCGCGGTCCGTCTTCGGCCACCGTCAGCGCGCGGTACGCGGTGATGGCCGGAACGCCGAGGCTCGCGCCCTGGTCAAAGCTCGCATTCGCCGGCAGCACGAAGACGCGCTCCGCGGGAAGCACCGCGTGCTCCTGGGCCGAGCCGCTGTTCGCGCGCTGGTAGGCGGCGAGCGCCAGCCACACCCGGTCGCCCACCGAGACGTGCTGCACGCCGGAGCCGACCGCCTCCACGATGCCAGCGCCATCCTGGCCGGGCACGACGTCGTCAAACGCGAGCGCCTGGCCCGGTGCCGAGCCGCGGCGCGACTTCCAGTCGGTGGGGTTCACGCCGCTGACCACGGTCCGCACCCGCACCTCGTCAGCTCCGGGTTCGGTCACCGGCCGATCAACGAGCTGGAGCACGGACGGGTCACCGGTCTGGCTGTACACAATGGACTTCATGTCAGGGGTAACACGAACAGCACCGCGATGTTTCCCAATCGGACGACTTCGCCTGGGAAATGGGCACCTACGCCACTGGCGCCTTAGTCGCAAAGTACTCATAGAGGCTCGACTCGATTGGGCTCGCCAGGCCAAGCGTCATGGAGACCACATCGTCCCCACTCTCGCCGGACATTTTCGTCTGGCGAGCATCCTGAGATTTGGCTGTGCCGAGATAGAAGAAGTCAGTTCCCTCTGCATCGTCTTTCTTCGCGAATACGTGAAGCGGGAGGCGATTCTCCACAATCGCCTTCACCTCGCCACTCGCGAGTGTTCGCCTGCTCCGCGTGTACCAGGTCAGGGTTGACGGGTTGAGGAACTCATCTTCATACTTCGTGCTCTCAGACACGTCTGACCCCTTGTGATAGGTCACAAAAATCGGGCAACTGTTCGAGAAGTAGTCGACTTTGTATCCGTAGATGGTGCTTTGCTGATTCGACTGCCAATTGAGCAAACGGCAGACGTCTTTGCGAGAGTAGCGTTGACCGATTTCAAGCTGCCCGCTCCACCTGTATCGGTGGCGCGCAAGATACAGTCCCGCGTCTACGACATCGCGAACGTGTATCTGGAAGAGCGCCCCTGCACCCCATGCCTCCGCGAATTTCTCGCTGAGGTAGTAGGCCCCATCGTGAAGAGAGACGATCGGGACGGCACCGAACTTCGTGGCTTCTGCTTCGGTGAAGAAAGTCAGGCTCAGTACGGCCAAGACGGAATTGAGAGTCGCCTGGTCGCTGGCCAGCCCGTTCCCGCCAAGCGCAGTTTGAAAGTGCTCAACCGTCACTCCGCCAGGATGCGACAGCAGCTTTTCGAGAAGAAGCAGCTCATGGGGCCGCTTTCCGTTGAGTAGCTCTCCGGAGAGGAACGTCAGAACCGCATCTTCGAAGGCGCCGGCCGATACATCCGTCGCACCGACCTTATTCAGGAATCTCCAATAGTTCTTCTGCTTAGTTGCAATGACCATCGGGTCGACGGTGTCGAAGCGGGCGAAGTCCATGAGTAGCGGCGATCGACCGAGGCGGTTCTTGAGGTCGACGAATGATTTTTTGAGGTTTGACATGCTGTCAAGAGTTGTAGTCGCCAGGGAAGCAAAAATCTTCTCTCTCGAAATCGCGTCAAAGTTCACGCTTGAGAGTCCAGCTATCGCTCCAGCTTCTTGCGCATCGATGATCTTCTTACGAATCGAATCCTTGTTTAGGGTGCTGTCACCGAAGAGCGCGATAGGGATCAGGTAGTTGTTGTCGTAGTTGCCAATGAAGTCGATCACCACGAGGTGGTCTTTGCCGGCGGCCTTGCGCAGTCCTCGCCCCAGCTGCTGAGTGAAAACGATGCTCGATAGCGTCTGTCGGAGCATGACCACCTGGTTGACAGACGGGATGTCGATACCCTCGTTGAAAATATCGACAGTCACGATGTAGTCGAGTTAACCCCGCTCCAGCATCTGCACAGCCAGCTCGCGCTCCTCGACCGAGTGTTTCCCGCTCAAAGCGCGAGTTCTTAGTTGCCGTCCATGGACAGCCCGATTGTTAAGAATTCCCGAGAGCTCAGCCGCTTCGGCATTCTTGCTGCAGAAGATCAACCCTTTGACCGGAACACCGGCGTGGCCATATTTTTCGATGGTCGACACGAGATGATCCACGCGTTCAGAAGCGACCAACCGGCTGAGGTCCGAGACCTGATCGATGACTTCGCCGGTCGACTTAATGTAGTCCGTGACGCCGTAGTAGTGGAACGGCGCCAACATGTCGGCCTCGAGCGCCTTCTGCAAACGAATCTCGTAAGGCACGTTGAAGTCGAACAACTCAAAGACGTTGAACTCATCCGTGCGCTCCGGAGTTGCTGTCATCCCGAGAAGGAATGCCGGCTCAAGGTGATCGATGAGCGTGCGGTAGCTCGCGGCGCCAGCTCGGTGGACTTCGTCGATAAGAACGTAGTCAAAGGCGTCAGGCTCAATCGCTCGAAGATTCTCTGGCCGAGAAAGCGACTGAATCGATGCGAACACATAGCGACGATCGAGCTCCTTCTTCGAACCAACAAACTTGCCGAAGTCGCTGTCCGGGGCACTGAGAACGCGCTTGAACTCATCAATCGCCCGGTCGAGAATCTGCTCTCGATGCACGACGAACAACATTCGTTCGGGCGCGTATGCCCGCACGTCGAGCGCGGAGAGGATTGTCTTTCCTGTCCCTGTCGCCGAAATTACAACGGCACGGCTCTCCCCGGCATCCCGCAACGTCTGAATCTCGGCGAGTGCTTCTACTTGCATTGAGTTTGGGAAGATCCTTCCCATTGGCAGCTCATCGCCGGGCAACTCGACCGATGTAGATCCCTGAAAGGCCTGGGGCTGTGGAGCCCACGTCAGTGCATATTCGTCAATCCATTTCCGCGTCAAGTTGGTCGACGCATCCATGTGTGCCTGCACGGCGCGCTTCAACTGCTGCACAATATCCCCATCAGGCAGGGCCGAAAAGCGCAGATTCCATTCCTGGTTCCTCAGCATCGCCGAGGCGGTCAAATTGGAGCTGCCAACGATCGCTGTGGTACTCGACTCCTGCTCGAATATGTACCCTTTTGCGTGGAACCCAGCAGCGGAGTCTGGATACACGTAGACATCTACGCCATCGAGGTTGAGGAGCTCACGGAACGCGGCAGGCGAGTTGAATCCGAGATAGGTCGATGTGATGATCGTGCCCATTCCTCGGTAGTCAAGGAGTGCCTGTTTGAGCAGGGCAATCGCGCTTGGCGTGATGAATGCGACCGAGAATACGAAGTTGCGCGATCGCTTGAGCTCGTCGAGGATCGCTTTCAGCATCGTCTCCCTACGTGTCAGGGTTGGGTGAGGCCAGCAGCTAACAGCAAGTCCGCCGCATGACGTAGGGCGAGAACCAGGAACCGATCCACCATGCCCAGCCCATCTTTGATCGCC
>NZ_SOGM01000096.1:0-21556 GCF_004403545.1 Cryobacterium sp. TmT2-59
GTTCGGTGAACATCACGGTCCCGGTGTTCAGTCTGATGGGTCTCAACGACGAACCGGCCCATCTGGAGGGTTACGGCCCGATCGACGCGGACACCGCGCGGCGGATCGCAGCTGGGGCGCCGAGCTTCACCCGGCTTCTCGTGCATCCGGAGACCGGGGTGGTGCTCTCGGTCGGCCGGGACCGGTACAAGGTGCCCAAAGACCTCAAGAAGTACCTGCGGGTGAGGGACGAGACCTGCCGGTTCCCCGGCTGCAACCGGTCGGCGGCGCATGCCGACCTTGACCATTCGCTGGACTGGCAGTTCAACGGNTGGACTGGCAGTTCAACGGGCTGACCGCCGAGGACAACCTCGCCCACCTGTGTCCGCCGTGCCACGCGCTGAAAAGCGAGACCCGGTGGACGGTGAAACACCTGGAGGCCGGCACCCTGAGGTGGACCTCGCCGAGCGGGCGCGCATTCGTGACCGAGCCGGCCACGTTCATCCGTGCGGTGGCACCTGAACCACCACCACCGCCGGAACCCGCCTCAGCAGCTCCGCCCGAACCCGCGCCGTTCTGACCTAAGGGTTGTTCGGCTGACTCGGGATCATATCCTTGCCGCGGCCCCCACCGCACGCCTACGATCTAGCCATGCCTCACCTCACCGTTCCAGGCGCGTCGCTCTACTACGAGACGACGGGCCACGTGTCATCACCGGCCCTGCTCCTTCTGCACGCGGGCATCGCGAACCTCCGGATGTGGGACCCCCAGGTCGCCGCGCTGGCTGCCAGCCACTTCGTCATCCGTTTCGACAGCCGGGGATTCGGCCAGACGCTCACCGAAGACGTGGAATTCTCCCCGCGCGGAGACGCCCTCGCGGTGCTCGATCACCTCGGGGTGGCGTCGGCCACGTTGATCGGGTGTTCCCGTGGCGGGTCGACCGCCATCGACCTGACCCTGGAACACCCGCACCGGGTGACGGGCCTGGTCACCATCGGCTCGGGTCCCAGCGGTTTTCCCGAGGTGGAACTGACCGAACTCGAGGATGCCCACTTCGACCAGCTCGACGCCGCCTTCGACGACCAGGATTGGCACAAGCTGGCCCGGCTCGAGGTCGCCCTGTGGGCTTTCGGTCCCCTCCGGAGCGAGTTGGAGCTCGACCCCGAATTCGTGGCCACGGCCTACGCGCTCAATCGCGTGAACGCGGTGCACGCGGAGGAACATCCGACACCGATGCCGCTCGAGCCTCCCGCCTTCGACCGGCTGGTCGACATCGAGGTGCCGGCGCTCGTCACAGTGGGCGAGTTCGATATCACCCCGGCCCTGGCCCAGTTCGAGTTCCTGCTCTCCACCGTGCCCGACGCCACCGGCTGCACCTTTCGGAATACCGCGCACCTGCCGAGCGTCGAGCAGCCGGCCGAATTCAATCGGGTCCTGGTGAATTGGCTGGCGGAGCACAACCTGTAACGAACGAGGCCGATCCGTGGGCCGTTCACGGTCCGTGCCGGACTTATTCACCGGGTCCCCGCACGCGTCTCTGACGCAGTGTCCTGCCGGTAGCCTTGGCACGTTCACATCCAGCGAGGGGCAACGATGTCGAAGATCGACTCCGACGACGACTTCACCGAGTTCGCGGGCACGGTCTTCTGGCCACGCAGCACCGCCGACCTCACGGACACCACGCGATGCCCGGCCTGCCACAGCCGACTGCGCTCCGCCGTCTGTTCGAACTGTGCCCTCGACCTGCGGCACCCCGCCGCCGCCCTGTTGCTGACCGCGTCGACGGATGCCGCAGCGTCGCTGGCCCGCCGCACCGCCGCACCGCCCTGATCGGGCGTATCCGCTTCGACGTGGCCGAGGCGCTGGCGGCCGAGCGTGTCGCACTCCGGGCCGCGGCCGCGGCGCCGAAGCCCGTGCCGATTCCGGTGCCACTGCCTCCGGCGGCTGCGCCGGCCCCCGTGTCGGCCCCCGTGTCGGCCAACGTGCTGGCCCCCGTGCTGGCCCCCGCCGCACCGGCAGCCCGGACTGTCCGGCCGCCGCGCGCTCCGCTGAAGGGGGCGACGGCATCCGTTCCCGGTGCGCCCCGACGCTCGAGCGTGCAGATCCTGCTCCTGCTGGTCGGCGTGACCCTGGTGTCGGTGGCCGCGATCTTCTTCATCACCGTGGCCTGGATCTATGCGGGCCACGAGGCGCGCTCGGCGATCATCGCCCTGTTCACCGTGGCCGCGCTCGTCACGGCGGGCGTGCTGCGGCGCAAGCGGCTCGTGGCCACGGCCGAGGGGATCGGAGCGCTGGTGGTGGTGCTGGTACTCCTCGACGCCTGGGCGCTGCGGCAGAACGACCTGTTCGGGCTCGCCGCCGCCGACGGCGCGGCCTACTGGGCATCACTCTGGTGAGCTGCACCGTTCTCTTCCTGTTCTGGCATGCCGTGTCCGGGCTGCGCGTCGCCAGCGTGTCCGGTTTTGCGGCCGCCGCGCTCGGCCTCGGCCTGCTCGCCGCCGGTCTCGCGGCCTGCCAGGACGACGCCAGCCGCCTGTTCGTCGGTCTGCTCGGCGCCGCCGTCGGCGCGTTCCTGCACCCGCTCACCCTGCCGCGCCGGGCTACCGGGCTCGCCGCCGGTGACATCCCGGCCCCGAGCGCCTCCGCCGCCCATGCACCAGACCCCACGCCGCACCCCGCACCGGCCGCACCGGTTCCGCACCGCTTCTGGCCCTCGGTCGACCGGGTGCCGGAGCGCGTATCTGTGCTGGTGCCGGGTGGACTCGCCCTGATCGGCGCCGCGCTCACGGCCACCATCGTCGATCCGGCCTTCACCCTCTCCCCGCTCATCACCCTCGGCGCGGTCACGGTCGCCGCCGTGCTGCACCAGATGCTGATCGTGCGCCGGGCGAGCCCCGGGTCCGCGGACGCGGTGTTCGCCTACGGCTGCGCCGCCCTCGCTGCCCTCACGCTGACGACCATTGCCCCCCTGATGGCCTACCGCGCGGACAACGTGACCGCGGCGATCACGGTGCCGATCCTGGTCGCGGTGCTGATTCCGCTGGCGGTCGAGCCGTACGCGCGCCGCCGATCCGCCGGACCGGCCCGCACCGCGGCGATCGTGGGCGGCGGAACGGCGGCCCTCGTCGCGGCGGGCTTCGCGGTGCTCGTGATCACCGCGGCCGCCATCCCCCTGCTCGTCGCGCTCACCAGTGGCCTGGCCGGCACCGGCACCGGCACGATGCTGGCCCCGATCAGGCCGGACAGCGTCTGGGCGCTCGGCACCCTGGCCGCGGTCGGGCTGCTGGCCACGCTGGCGTGGCTGATCGGCGGCATCCCGACCGAACGCCGCCGCGTTCTCGCCGCGCTGTTTCTGGGCATCGCCGTACTCGCGGTGCCGTTTTCCGGCTCACTCCTTGCGGTGACGCTGCTCTATGCTCTGCTCGGATCCCTCTCGCTGGCGGCATTGGTGCCGGCGCGCCGGGGATGGATGTCGCTCGGCGTGTTCCGCCCGGTCGCGCTGGCGTTCTTCGTGCTCACGGAAACGTTCGGCTACCTGGCTAGCTGGCAGAGCAGCACGATCTGGTGGATCGGCTCACTGGCGGCGATCACCGCCCTCCTCGGCGCCCGCCTGCTTGTCGACCGCACCGGCGACGTCGCCCGGGGCCTGCTGCTGGCCGGGGCGATCGCGCTTACCCTGGTCGCCGCCATCGCGGCGCCGTGGATGCTGACCCTCGGCGGGGCGCCATCCGTCACCGCCGTCTTCGTCGATTGCCTGCGCGCCCTCACCCTCACGACCGCGCTGCTGCAGCTGTTCGTTGCGCTCCCGCTGCCGCGTCTGTTCACCGTCGCCGACCGCCGCTGGGCGTTCTGGACGCTGCTCGCCCCGACCGTGCTGGCGTTCGCCCTGCCGGTGACGGTGCTCGCCGAAAGCCTCTCCGCCGCCGAGCGCGCCGCGCTGCTCCAGGGCGCACCGGCCGCGGGTATCGCGCACGCGACGGTGCTGCTCGCGGCCCTGCTGTTCTGGCTGCTGCTGCCCGCGAATCGGGACATCCTCGCGCGGGAACGACTCGTCGCCGCGATCGGCGTGGCCCCGGTTCTCTGGCTGCTGCTGTGGAGCGTCGCGCGAATCCCCCCGGCGACGCCGGAGGACCGCGTCCTCGTCGTCCCCGCCGCCGCGCTCGTCGCCTGCGGGCTGGGGCTCACCCTCGGCCTGCTGCGCGGCCGGAGCCGCGACCGCCTCGCCCTCGAGGCCGGCGCCGCCCTCGTGCTCGTGCCCGGCACGATCTGGGCCCTCGCCACCGCGCAGCCGCTGGGCTGGCTGATGCTCCTGCTGGCCGGCATCGCCGCCCTCCTCTCGGCGATCGCCGCCGACGGGCTGTTCGGTTCCCGGTCGCACCGCCGCCACCTCGGCTGGCTCGCCCTCGCGCTCGGCACGTCGGGGCTCTGGCTGGGCCTCGCCCGGGCCGGTACCACCGACGTCGAACCCTACGTGCTGCCGGTCGCGGGCGTCCTGCTACTGCTGGCCGCGCTGCTCCACCGGTTCGGCCGGATCGACCGGATCGACCGGGCCACGACGGCCGGCTCGGGCGCCGCGCTGCTCGCGTTCGCCGGCCTGCTGGTGGCCATCGTGCCGCTCGCGCTGGCCGCCGGCTCCGGCTCGCTTCTGCGCGCGGTGCTGGTGGCCGCGGCATCCGCCGTGCTGCTGCTCGGGGCCGGCTCCATCCGCTGGACGCCGCCGCGCTCGGCCTACCTCGCCGCCGCGGCCGCCGGCGGCGCGATCGGGCTGGCGCTGACGAGCGTCGTGCAGGCGGGCGCGGTGCTCGGCGAATCCGGAGCCCCCGCCGCGCGGCTCGAATACTGGCTGCTTCCCCTCGCCGCCCTGATCGCGGGCGCCTTCCTGCTGGCCGCCCAGACGGATGCCGCGTCCCGGCGCCTGCGCCGCCTCGCCGGCGTCGCGCTGGTGCTGCTGGCCCTCTCGCTCGGGACGCTGGCCGAGATCTCCGCCTTCGGGCGGGTCGGCGAAGGCGGCGGCTCGCTGGACGCCGTCGTGGCCGGGCTGCGCGCATCCTCGGTCGTGATCATTCTGTCCGCCCTGCACGTTCGGGTCGTCTGGCGCCCGCGGGCACCCCTGACGGCCGCCGTGGGCACCGCGGCCATCGCCCTGGCCGGCCTGGCCATGGCGAGCGCCGTGGTGACGGGGGCAACCGATCCGTTCGAGCTCGTGACCGTTCCGGTGGGCCTGGCCCTCGTTCTCGGTCGACTGCTGCCCGCGGCCGGCGAGAATACCGGCCAGGATGCCGGCCAGAACCCGGCAGAGAACCCGGGCACGGGCGCCGCGCCATCCGTCGTGTCCCGCCGGCCCGTCTCGGTCGGGGTCGCCCTCGGCCTGGGGCTGGCCGTGCTGCCGAGCGCGTTCGCCGGCGGCACCTCGACCGGCGCGGAACTGCTCCGGCCGGTCCTCGTGCTCGCGCTTTCCGGGGCCCTCGCCGTTTCCGGCGCGCTGCTCACCCGCCGGCCGCGCTGGAGCGCCGCCGCTTGGCCGGCGCTTGTCGTGGGGCTGCTCGGCGTGCTGATCACCGCCGGCGCGCGCATCCTCGACCTGCTGGCGCAGGTCCCGCTCGGGCCGGACGCCCGGCTCGAGGCCTGGCTGCTGCCCGCGGCGCTGCTCGTCGTGGCCGCCGGGACGAGTCTCGTTGCCGGCATCCGACGCGCCGCCGCAGTATCGGGCGGGCACCAGGCCACCGATCCCGCGGGCCTGCGCCTCGGTTACGGCCTGGTCGTGCTGGCGATCGTCGGCATCCTCGCGGCGGAGGCGCTCGCCCTCGGCTTCGCGCGCCGTTGGCGCCCGTGCGGGTGATCCTGGTCGTCTGGACCTTCTCCGCCCTGCACCTGGCGGTCTCCCGGTACGACGACAGCAGGCTCGGCCGGATGGTTTCCTGGGTGGCCATCGCCGCCGGCGCGGCGGCAGTGGTCGCCGGGTTCGCGCGGTCGGCGCCGGACACGGTCGAGATCCTGAGCCTGCCGCTGGCCATCGCCCTGCTGGCCAGCGGATGGCTGCACCTCGACGCCGTGCCCCGCGCGCGCAGCTGGCCGTGGCTGGCCCCCGGGCTGCTCGTGCTCCTGGTGTCGTCACTGCTGCTCGACATCACCGCGAGTCCGCTCTGGCGGGTCGTGGGACTCGGGGTGCTGGCCCTCGTCGTGATCGTGGTCGGCGTGCTGCGCAAACTGCAGGCGCCGTTCCTGATCGGTGCGGCCGTGCTGCTGATCCACGCGGTCGCGCAGCTCTGGCCTTGGATCTCGGTGGCCTACGGCGCGGTGCCGTGGTGGCTGTGGCTGGGAGCGGGCGGCGTCGTCCTGATCGTGCTCGCGGCCCGCTACGAGCAGCGCATCGCAAACCTCAAGTCGATCGCGCTCAGCATCTCAGCACTGCGGTAGCCGCCGGTCAGGACTGCGCCGCGTGGCTGATCGTCAGCTGCACGGATACCGTGTTGATGAGCGTCTTCGAGAGATAGAACGGCGCCCCGTCGTGCTCGAGCGCCTGGGTGAGGATGAGCACCGGACTGGCGGCCGGCAACCCGAGCAGCCTGCCCCGCGTGGCGCCGGGGACACCGATCGCGAGGTCGGTCTCGCCGGGTCCGAAGGTCGGGCCGAGAACGGCGATGAGGGCGGCCAGCGCGCTGCTCACCGGGGTGCCGGCGGATCCGCCGGCGGAGACGGCATTCACGGCGGCCGCGCCGAGCTGGGTCAGTCCCTCGCCGGGGACGTGTTCCTGGAGCAGGGCGATCGGGGCGCCGTCCCGGGAAATGACGCTCTCGATGAACCACGACGGCTGGTCGGGGCGGATGCCGATGGCGTCGGCGGTGAACGCGGGTGACGTGGTCTGGAGTGCGGTCTGGGTGCGCCGGACCTGAACGGCCGGACCGGTCTCGCCGAGGAGCACCTCGATCGGGCGGATCTTCTGCAGTCCCAGGTGGGGCAGCCGGTCGGCGACGAAGCGCCCGATGCCCCGGCGGGAACGCACGAAGCGGTCTTCCTCGAGAAGCATGAGAGCCTCGCGCACGACCGTGCGGCTCACGCCCATGGCCGTGCCGAGCTCGGTCTCCGAGGGGAGGAGGGAGGCGATCGGCAGGGTTCCGCTGCGGATCGCCTCCGTGATTCGCGAGTACACGGCCACCCGCAGCGGGATGCCTCCGGTGCTTTCGAGCGGCCCGGCCAGGGCCGCCTCGGTGCGTCGATCCATTCGTCTCCCCCATTGGTTGGTCGAGTATATCGTGCACATCTGGCGTAGTTGTATAACAAGCCTGTACACTAAGCATGTCGACCTTGTGGTTGCTCCAATGAAGGAGTCTGTTCATGTCCGTGCTTGTCCCCGACGTGACCGCGGCGCCACCGCGCACGCGGGCGCCACAACCCGTCGGCGTGCTGATCGGCACGCTGGTCCTGGCGATCCTGACCTTCCAGCTCAACGCCACCCTGCTCTCCGCGGCTCTGCCGGCCGTCGGCGAACAGCTCGGCGAGAGCACGCAGGCCGTCTCCCGGGTGCAGTCGACGTTTTTCCTCGCCGGGGCCGTCTTCGGCGTGGTCTTCTCCCGCTGGAGCGACTTCCTCGGCCGCAAGCGCAGCCTCGTGATCGTGCTCGCCCTGCTCCTGATCGGCACCGTGATCTGCGCGCTGGCCCCGAGCCTGCCCGTGCTCTTGATCGGTCGGGTGCTGCAGGGCGCGTCGAACGCCACCTTCACGATCTCCTTCCTGCTGCTGTCCGAGCGCTTGAGCAGCCGGCTGTTCGGCATCTCCGTGGGCATCATCACCTCGGTCAACGGCGGTCTGTTCGGCCTGGACGGCTTCCTCGGCGGCGTCGTGACCGACACCATCGGCTGGCGGTTCCTCTTCGTGATCACGCTCGGCCTGGGCCTGGCCGCGATCACCTGCGTCTTGCTCTTCGTGCCCCTGGATGCGCCCCGGAACCGGGACGGCTCGATGGACTGGTGGGGCGCCGGCATCCTCTCGCTGTTCCTGGTGCTGCTGACCAGCCTGATCTCGCAGGCCTCCTCCTCCGGCTGGTCCGACGCCCTGACCCTGGGCTATCTCGTCGGCACGATCGCGGCCGGCGCCCTGTTCGTCACGGTCGAGAACCGCACCCGTCGACCCCTGATCCCCATCCGGGCGCTGCGGTCGCGCCAGGTCTGGCCGCTGCTGCTCACCACGGTTCTGACCCTGGCCGGCGTCTTCTCCGCACTCAACTTCACCGTGGTCATGCTCAGCCAGGACGAGCGGGTCGGGTACGGCCTCTCAGCGTCGATGTCAGCGCTGCTCTACCTCACCCCGACCGCCTTCGTCGGCGTCACCGCGGCGATCTTCTCCGGCTACCTCGCGGTGCGGATCGGCTGGATCACCTCCCTGCGTCTGAGCAGCGGCCTGATCACGGTCACCGCCGTGGCCCTCGCCCTGTTCTCGGCCGACCGTTGGCTGGTCTTCGGGCTGCTCATCGTGATGGGCGTCTTCTACCTCGGGCTGTTCCAGAGCTCGGTCAACGGGGTGTCGGTGCTCAACTCGCCGCCGGAGGCCCGCGGCGCCCTGCCCGGCCTCAACGGCGCCTGCTTCGGGATCGGGATCGGCACCGGCATCGCCCTCGTCGCACCGGTCGTGGCCACGGCATCCGTCGCCGGCTACCAATCGGCGCTGTGGATCTCTGCGGGCCTCACCGCCGCGTCGTTCCTCGCCTCCCTGATCCTTCGCCCGGCCGCATGAGAGCGGATTCCACCCAGGGCCGCCCGGCCCGGAACACTGAGAGGGAGAGCACCCGATGACTCCCCACCTGACCCCGATCTACCTCGACTGCGGCACCGGACCCGACGATGCGCTGGCGCTCGCGTTCCTGCTGGCGACGCGGGGCATCCGCCTGGCCGGAATCGGCACGGTGGCCGGCGGAGTCAGCGCGGCCATCGCCGCCGCAAACGCGCTGAACCTGCTGGAGACAGCCGGCCGCGACGCCATCCCCGTGGCGGTCGGCGGGTTCGACCCGGAGAGCGCGGGCTCGCGGCGCGGCGCGGCCCCTGTGCACGGCCGGAACGGAATCGGCGACGTTCTGCTGCCACGATCACGGCGGCACCCGGTGGAGGAAAGCGCCACCGAGCTCCTGATCCGGCTCGCGCACGAGAACCCGGGTGAACTTGAGATCGTCACGCTCGGCCCGCTGACGAATCTGGCCGAGGCGCTCTGCCTCGACCCGGAACTGCCCCGGCTCGTTCGACGCGTGACCGTCAGGGGCGGCGCCGTGTTCGCTCCGGGCAACGCGGGCCCGTACGCCGAGGCCAACATCGCCGCCGACCCCGCGGCGGCCGCGGACGTCTTCGCCGCCAGCTGGCCGGTCACCCTGGTGCCGCTGGACGCGACCCGCCGGCACACGTTCGACGACACCCACCGGCGGGCCCTGGCCTCCGCCACCGGTCTCACCCAGCAGGCGCTGGCCGAGATCGTCGGCAGCTGCCTCCCTCGGGTGGCCCTGCACAACTCCGCCGCCGCGGCGTTCGCGACCGGCGACGTCGAACCCGAGCGGGCGCCGACCCTCCGCATCTGCGTCGACACCGGCGCGGGGCCCCGCCGCGGCCAGACCCGGTTCGCCAAGCTCGAGGACGTGGTCGAGGACCTGGTGGACGCCGACGCGCCCCGCGGCCAGAACCCCCACGAGGCCCGGGTCGTGCTGGCCCTCCGGGGCGGCGTCGCGGCTCCGCTGCTCGAACGGATGCTGTCCCTCCCCCGGGCAGACGTGCGCGTGCCCGCCCGGGTGCCCGTGCCCGCCTGAGGCGCCCCGCCCTCAGCCGAGGTCGAACCTCACGCCGGTCAGACTCTCGCTGACCTCCCAGAGGCGCCGGGCATCCGTCGCATTCTGCGCCCGCACGGAGCGGTCGACGGGTCGGGGGTTGCCGCGTTGCTGGCCGCGGCCGTCCGGGCCGAAGAAGGTGTCGCCCGCGAGCCCGGGCACGGTGGCCGCGTAGAGCGACGGCAGGGCGCCCATCTCGGCCGGCTGCGCGAGCCAACGGTTGGCGAGCCCGCTGAGACGGTGCTCGACCGCGCTGCCCCGCATCTCGGCCCCGACCGTCTGCAGGTTGGTGGCGGCCCACCCGGGGTGCGCGGCGAGTGCCAGCAGCGCCCGGCCCGCCTCGTCGATGCGACGCTGCAACTCGCTCGTGAAGAGCAGGTTGGCGAGCTTGCTCTGACCGTAGGCGGCCCAGGGGCGGTACCGCGCAGCGCCCATCAGGTCGTCGAAGTTCAGCCTGCCGCGCCGGTGCAGGGTCGAGGACACCGTGACGACCCGCGCGCCGGGCCAGGACAGCAGCGAGGGCAGCAGCAGCCCGGTCAGGGCGAAGTGGCCGAGGTGATTGGTGCCGAACTGCAGCTCGAATCCGTCCGCGGTGGCACGATTCGGGATGTTCATCACCCCCGCGTTGTTGACGAGCAGGTCCAGGCCGGCCGGGTTCTCGGCCGCTCAGGTCTCGGCGAAGGCGCGAACCGAGGCCAGGCTCGCCAGATCCAGCGCGCGCACCCGCACCGCGGCATCCGGTGCGGCGGCGCGCAGCCGCTCGGCCGCGGCCTCGCCGCGCTCGATATCGCGCACGGCCAGGGTGACGGATGCGCCGTGCGCCGCCAGCTCGGAGGCCGTCACGAACCCGAGGCCCGAGTTCGCCCCCGTCACGATGGCCGTCCGGCCGCTGAGGTTGGGGATGTCGACGGCGGTCCAGCCGGGGCTGGTGTCGGTCGGTGCGGCCATGTCGAGTTCCTCTGCTGGTGGACGTAGGGTCACCCCAGTCTGCGTGATGGTGCTGGGCTCGATGCTTTCGCAGGCATCAAGGGCGGCTTATTTCTCTATATTTACCGGGTGGACATGACGAATCCCCACGAGTGTTCGTCTAAGGGGGGACTGGTCGAAAATCGCGACCCAACCCTGGAAATTGATCGAGGCCCCATGCTCCCCATCGACACGAACACCCTCACCCGCGCCTCGTTCTGCGCGCGCGGACCGTTGAGCGACCTGCTCCTGACCGCTCTGGACGGCCCGCTGACACCGGGACAGGCCCTGCTGACCGACTTTGAGACCGCAGTCGCTGCCGCCATCGACTGCAGCGGCTTCGTCATGGTGGACGACGACCTGCAGCTCACCCTTTTTGTGCTCTACGGCCTGCACTACGGCGGCGTCGTTCCCGGTGACGAGAAGTGGGAGTGGCATCCGTCGACCATCGCCGCGCGAATCCTGATCGAAAATGCCCTTGAGGCGCAACTCCGGCACTCGGTGGCTCAACCGCCGTTGCCCGCGCCCACCCGCGACACTGTCGCACGGGCCCTGTTCGTTCTCACCTGCAACGATCAGGGTCCGAGCCTAGCCAGGTATCTTTCTCGACAGGCCACCCGTGAACAGGCCATCGAGTTCGTCGTGCACCGCTCCGTGTACACCCTCAAAGAAGCCGACCCGCATTCGTGGGCGATCCCCCGTCTCACCGGGCGGGCGAAGGCTGCGCTGATCGAGATCCAGGCCGACGAATACGGCGGCGGCGACGTCGAGCGCATGCACTCCGTGCTCTTCGCCTCCACCATGCGGGGGCTGGGGCTCGACGACCGGTACGCAGCCTACGTCGACTCGGTGCCGGCGATCACCCTGGCCTCGTTCAATACGATGTCCATGTTCGGGCTCAATCGTCGCCTGAGAGGTGCGCTCGTGGGGCACCTGGCGGCATTCGAGATGACGTCGGCCATACCCAGCCGTCTCTATGCGGATGGATTTCAGCGACTCGGTTTCGAGTCGGATGTGACCCGCTACTTCGACGAACACGTCGAAGCGGACGCCGTTCACGAACAAATAGCCGGCCGGGATCTCGCCGGATCGCTGGCCGAGGACGACCCCGCCCTGCTGGGCGACATCATGTTCGGCGCCAGCGTCTGCCTGACCATGGACGGCCTGGTGGCCGACCACATGCTCGGCCGGTGGAAAGATGATCTGTCCTCGTTACGGTTCCCGGCCGTGGGCGTTGCCCACCTGAGCGCCGTCGCAGCGCCGTGAGCCCGGCCGACGTTCAACCCGCCACAATCACGGCCTGCCCGGACGGCCCACTGCTCGTGCGGGGCGATTTCGAGCTCCGCTCGGAAGACAACGCCGTGATTCCCCGAACCCGCCGAACCCTTGCCCTCTGCCGGTGCGGGGCGTCCGCCATCAAGCCGTTCTGTGACGGCACCCACAAGCTCGTCGGGTTCACGACCGGGCCACCCGATCAGACCTGATCGGACGGCCCGGCCTCGGTGGTTCCCGTGCTATTTCTTCTTCAGCTTCTTGGCGTGATCCTTGACGAAGTTCGCCTGGTCCTGAGGAGGCCGTTCGTATTCGGTTGCCTGGGGACGATCGGGGATCGTCACTTTTTCCGGTTCCCGATGCTCGTAGGGGATTTCGGTCAGAAGGTGCTTGATCGAGTTGATCCGGGACGCGCGCTTGTCATCGCTCTCGATCGTCCACCACGGCGCATAAGACAGGTCCGTCGCCGCGAACATGGCGTCCTTGGCCCGCGAGTAGTCCTCCCAGCGGGTGATCGAAAAGAGGTCCGTGTCGGAGAGCTTCCACCGGCGCATCGGATCCTCCAGACGGGAACGAAACCGTTCTTCCTGAACCGTGTCGGACACCGAGAACCAGAACTTGACCAGAATGATCCCGTCGTCAACCAGCATCCGTTCCACCTGGGGGACCTGTTCCAGAAACCGGTGGTACTGCTCATCCGTGCAATACCCCATCACCCGTTCGACGCCGCCGCGGTTGTACCAGGAACGGTCCATCAGCACGATTTCTCCGGCGGTGGGGAGCCGCTCGATGTATCGCTGGAAATACCATTGCTTCTGCTCTCGCTCGCTCGGAGCGGGGAGTGCGACGACGCGAGCGGAACGCGGATTGAGGTACTGGACAATCCGTTTGATGGCGCCACCCTTGCCCGCGGCGTCTCGGCCCTCGAAGATGACCAGCACGCGCGCGCCGGTTTCGATGACCCACTGCTGCATACCGACCAGCTCGGCCTGCAACCGTTCCAGTTCTTGCTCATACAGGGGCTTGGAAACGCGTTTGACGGCGCCGGCCTTCTTCGACTTTGACACGGGGATCCTTTCAGCGTCGGCAATGGTCCTGCCTTGCGGCCGGACTGATCCTAAGTGCCCCGTGGTTGAAAGACGGGATACGGCGCGCAGATCCACGATCTACGGCCTGACTGTCAGTGATCACCAGATTTCTCACCCTAATATCCGCCACGACCATCCCGCGCAGACACTTTGGAGCCAGCCCATGTTTCTTCTCTTCGGCACTCGTGCCCACCCGGCACTGATGAACAGCGTCTCGTTCGTATGCGGATACTGCGGAACCCTCGCCGAGCAACAGGTGGTCAGGAACTCCCTCAGGCTGACCCTGTTCTTCATACCGCTGTTTCCGCTGTCGACGACCTACTCGAACACCTGTACCCACTGCGGCGGCACCACCAAGCTGACGGCCGCTCAGGCCCGCCATTCACATTCACTGGAATGGGCGCGCACGCACCCCGCGATCTAGCGTCCGCATGGGAACCGCCTGCACCCGGGAAGTCCGGGTGCAGGCTCCAGACCACGACAATGAGAAAATAGACGGATGACCGCAACACTCGTGGCCCAGGGCCTCGCCGGCCGGTACGCGCACCGCACCCTCTTCGACTCGCTCGACCTCACCGTGGCACCGGGCGACGTCGTGGGCGTCGTCGGCGTGAACGGGTCCGGCAAGTCCACCCTGCTGCGACTGCTGGCCGGCCTGACCGAACCGCAGGCCGGCAGCGTCAGCCTCGCCCCCGCCGACGCCTTCGTCGGCTGGCTGCCGCAGGAACTCGAGCGGCTCCCGGGCGAGACCGTGGCCGGCTATCTGGCCCGCCGCACCGGCTGCACCGCCGCGACGACCGAGATGGACGAGGCGGCATCCGCTCTCGGCGACCCGGCGCCGACGCCCCGGGCCGACGGCCTGGACCCCGCCGACGTGTACTCCGTCGCGCTCGAACGCTGGCTGGCCAGCGGCGCCGCCGACCTCGACGACCGCCTGCCGGTGGTGCTCGCCGACCTCGGCCTCGCGCTGGGCACCGATCTGGCCGAGAACACCCTGATGACCTCGCTCTCCGGCGGGCAGGCAGCCCGGGTCGGGCTCGCCGCACTGCTGCTCTCCCGATTCGACATCGTGCTGCTCGACGAGCCCACGAACGACCTCGACCTGGACGGGCTGGAGCGGCTCGAAGCCTTCGTCCGTGGCCTCCGTGGCGGCGTGGTGCTCGTCAGCCACGACCGCGAGTTCCTGGCCCGCTGCGTCACCCGGGTGCTCGAACTCGACCTCGCCCAGGGCGCGAACCGGGTCTTCGGCGGCGGCTACGACTCCTACCTCGAGGAGCGCGACACGGACCGCCGCCACAAGCGGGAGCACTACGACGAGTTCGCGGAGAAGAAGGCTGACCTGGTCGGTCGGGCCCGCACCCAGCGTGAATGGTCGAGCCAGGGCGTTCGGAACGCCATGAAGAAGGCCCCGGACAACGACAAGCTCCGGCGCAAGGCATCCTCCGAGTCCAGCGAGAAGCAGGCGCAGAAGGTGCGCCAGATGGAGAGCCGCATCGCGCGCCTGGAGGAGGTCGACGAGCCGCGCAAGGAGTGGCAGCTCGAGTTCACGATCGGCAGCGCTCCCCGCTCGAGCACCGTGGTCTCCACGCTGAGCAACGCCGTGCTCCACCAGGGGGACTTCACCCTCGGGCCGGTCTCACTGCAGATCAACGCCGGCGAGCGCATCGGCATCACCGGCCCCAACGGCGCCGGCAAGACCACCCTGCTGCGCGCGCTCCTCGGGCGGCAGGCCCCGGATGCCGGCACCGCGAGCCTGGGTTCCCGCGTCGCCATCGGCGAGATCGATCAGGCCAGGGCGCTCCTGTCCGGTGACGCGCCCCTCGCGTCAGCGTTCGAGGGCCTCGTGCCCGACCTGGCCACGGCCGAGGTGCGCACGCTGCTCGCGAAGTTCGGCCTCAAGGCCGACCACGTCAACCGTGCGGCCGACGATCTCTCCCCCGGCGAGCGCACCCGAGCCGGCCTGGCCCTGCTGCAGGCGCGCGGCGTCAACCTGCTGGTGCTCGACGAGCCCACGAACCACCTCGACCTGGCCGCGATCGAACAACTCGAGCAGGCGCTGGAGGCCTATGAGGGCACACTCCTGCTGGTCACCCACGACCGACGGATGCTGGCCAACGTTCACACGGACCGGCACTGGAGCGTCGACCGGGGAACCGTGACCGAGGCCTGAGCGCCTGAGCGCCTGAGCGCCTGAGCGCCTGAGCGCCTGAGCGCCTGAGGCCTAGAGTGACCGAGGCCCAAGTGACTGCGGCCCAGGCGCCGGGCTCAGTCTCGGTCTCGCCTCGGGCCCGGTCTCGCCTCGGGCCCGTTCTCGCCTCGGGCCCGGTCTCGAACCAATTCGACGGAGATTGTGGCCTAAAACCACGGTTTCGAACGGTTCTGGACCGATTTCGGCAGAATCTCCGTCGAATTCGTTCGGGCCGGATCGGCGATGGCCTGTTCAGCGCCGACGGACCGCCCGTGTCGCTGGAACTGCTCGCTGCAGAGGCCGCTTCGGAGAAGGGCGCAGTTCTCCTGCGCTACCGCTCGACGGGTGTCGCCGCGGCTGCGGGCGACATGACCCGGCCTTCCTGACGTCAGTCTCGCAACTCGAGGTACTTCACGATCAGGGCCTTCGTGGACGAGTCCTGGGATTCGAGAGCGTCCACATTCCCTTCAACTGCAGGAGCGATCTGTTGCGCAAGCTGCTTTCCAAGCTCGACCCCCCATTGGTCGAATGAGTCGATGCCCCAGATCGTGCCTTCGGTGAAGACAATGTGCTCGTACAGGGCGATGAGCTGGCCGACGACGCTCGGGGTGAGGGCCGGCGCAAGGATCGACGTGGTCGGCCGGTTTCCGCTGAACTCGCGGGCCGACACGACCGACTCGTCGGCACCTGAGGCGCGCACCTCTGCGGCCGTTCTACCGAATGCGAGCGCCTTGGTCTGGGCGAAGAAGTTCGCCATGAACAGTGCGTGGACGTCCTGGCCGGGCTCAACGGCGCTACCGTCGCCGGTCTCGTCCTTGAGCGCGTGGGCAGGGTTCGCGACGGCGATGAAGTCCGCGGGGACCAGGCGCGTGCCCTGGTGGAGGAGCTGGTAGAAAGCGTGCTGACCATTCGTACCCGGTTCGCCCCAGAAGATCTCGCCGGTATCGGTCGTGACAGGTGACCCATCCCACCGGACGCTCTTCCCGTTCGATTCCATCGTGAGCTGTTGCAGGTAGGCCGGGAATCGGTGGAGATTCTGTGCGTAGGGGAGCACAGCGTGGCTCTGGGCCTTGAGGAAGTTGGAGTACCAGACGTTGAGCAGTCCCATCAGGACGGGAACGTTCTGCTCGAGGGGCGCTGTTCGCATGTGCTCGTCGAGGACGTGGAAGCCGGAAAGGAATTCGCGCCAATTGTCAGGGCCGATGGCGACGACCACGGAAGTGCCGATGGCAGAGTCGACCGAGAAACGACCGCCGACCCAGTCCCAGAATCCGAAGACGTTCTCGGGATCGATGCCGAATGCCGCGACCTTGTCGAGAGCGGTCGAAACGGCGACGAAGTGCTTGGCGACGGCCTCGACGCGGGCGGTGTCCGTATCGACGATGGCACCTGAGCTGAGGAGCTGCTTCCAGAGCCACTCTCGGGCCAGACGGGCGTTCGTGAGCGTCTCGAGGGTGCCGAACGTCTTTGACGCCACGATGAAGAGGGTGGTCTCAGGGTCGAGGTCCGCCGTCTTCTCGTAGACGTCGGTCGGGTCGATGTTCGAGACGAAAAGGCACTCGAGGCCTGCTTGCACATACGGCTTCAGCGCTTCGTAGACCATCACGGGGCCGAGGTCGGAACCGCCGATCCCGATGTTGACGACCGTCGTGATGCGTTTGCCGGTGATACCGGTCCAGGCACCGGACCGAACCTTTTCTGCAAATGCGTAAACCTTGTCGAGGGTGGCGTGCACCTCGGCGTCGACGTCCTCACCATCTACCACGAAGCCCTTCGGCGGCACGAGGTCTGCGCCGTCCTTCGGGCGGCGCAGCGCAGTGTGGAGAACCGCGCGGTCTTCGGTCACGTTGATGTGTTCGCCGGCGATCATGGCCTGGAATCGACCGGAGACGTCGATCTCCTTCGCGAGCTGCACTAGGTGCGTCAAGATCTCGTCGGTCAGGAGATTCTTCGACAGGTCGATGGTGAGGTCGGCTGCTTGAAAGGTGTATCGACCGGCTCGTCCTGGGTCGGTGTCGAACCAACCGCGGAGATCCGGGGAAAAGCCGTCGGCGATGGCGGCGAGTTGACTCCAGGCTTCGGTGGACGTGGGATCAACGGGGGCGGATTCGGTCATGGGTTTCTCCTGGATGCCGGAACAGCAAAGTGCCCGCGACTCCCGCAACGCGAGGCGGATCACTTACCAGCCTATTGCGGCGGCAGGCTTCCTCACTCCCTGAGGTAGAGCTCCAGGGCCGGCACGCGCATCATCGCAAGGGCCCGTTTCTCGATCTGGCGGATTCGTTCCCGAGTCACACCCTCACGGGCGGCGATCTGGTCGAGCGTGCGAGGCTGGTCGCCATTGAACCCGAACCGGGCTTCCAGAATCGTGCGCTCCCGTGTGGGCAGTGCATCGAGATGGAACGTGATGTCCGACCGGCGCAGGGCAAGTGCCGCGTATTCCTCCGGCTGGGGCAGGTCGTCGTCCATGATCAGTTCGGATATGTCGGCCAGACCCTCTCCGAGCGGGGCCTGGAACGAGATAGGTTCAAGGTCATAGTCGAGCAGAGCCCGCACCTCGGCGATCGGCGTCCGGCACGCCTCGGCCAGCTCCGCCAGAGTGGGTTCGCGGTGGAGAGTGCCGGTGAGATCGCGGCCGATGCGCTTGATCTTGTTGAGTTTCTCAACGGTGTGCACCGGGAGGCGTATGGTTCGTGCGGCGCCGACCATGCCCCGGTGGATGGACTGCCGGATCCACCAGATTCCGTAGGTGGAGAATTTGTACCCCGTCATGAAATCGAATTTCTCCACCGCGCGCAGCAGCCCGAGGTTACCGTCCTGAACGAGATCCATGATCGGAATCCCGCGGCCGGAGTACTGTTTGGCGACGCTGACCACCAGGCGCAGGTTTGCTTCGATGAACCGTTTCTTCGCCCGATCGCCGTCCCGGGCGAGCCAGGTCAGGTCCCGGTCCGCGTCCGGATCGGCGACACCCCGGGCGAGTCTCTCAGCCGCGAACAGGCCCACCTCCATCCGCCGGGCCAGGTCGACCTCCTCCTCCGCAGCCAGAAGCGCGACCATGCCGATCTTGCGCAGGTAGAAACCGAACGTATCCGTCGGCCCCCGACCCAATCGCGTCGTCGTGGCGGCCGACTGGGCCGCGTGCAGAAGGGGTTGGGCCGGTTCGGCGGCGGATTCCGATTTGTCGGATAAGGTGGCCTGGACCGGTGAGCTCACTGGGTGACCGTCCCGCCCGTGATGCTCGCCACTGCGCCGGCCAGGGACGACACGTACGTTCTCTCCAACGGCCGCGTCACATTCATGACCTCAAAAACGTCACTGAATTGCTGGATAAAACCCAGCAGAACCGGTCCGTCACCGCCCGTTCTTCGACGATCCTGAACTTGCCAGGCGGTGGGAGTCAACGCGGTGACATTCACGTCACCGCCGGGACGTGAGGAATTGTCATATTTAAACATAGAGACCTATTCGAAGATTTGAGAAACGAGAATACACACCGAGCGGAGCCTTCTCAAGAGGCAAAATCGCCCAGGCAAACCGATCTGCGACCCCCTGGCAACACGCCCAGTCGCCGGATTGCAAACCCGGCAGCCTGTCCAGCCTCCGCGCGCGAGCAAGCACTTCCTGCTCCGTCTACTTCGACCAAGGCTGGGAGGAACCTGAGACAGTCAGTGGCAGCCCGCGTCGGGGCATGAGAGATCGGCGTCGGCAAGCGTCATAGGTAGTACCTATCCCTGTACATGCCCGTACGGGAAGGCGAATCGCACCGATGAGGAGTACTCCGTGACTGGACGCAATACCGTTGTTCGAAGTCTGCATGATGTGGGATTGGCGCTGTGGTCAGGGGGCGCCTTGATGGGCGCCGTCGGGCTCAACGGGAGCGCTTCGACCGCCAGGGATCCTCGGGAACGCGGGGCCCTGGCCAGCCAGGGGTGGAAGAGGTGGGCGCCGGTGCAGGTGGCTGCGCTTGCCGCATACGCCGCGGGCGGCGCGGGCCTGATTCTCGGCAACAAGGCACGTCTGGCCGGCCAGTCGGATAGTCGCAGGAACACGGTCCTGGAACTTGCCATCGCTGGTGTGGCCGCGGGCACAGCGCTGTACTCCGGCATTCTCGGCAAGAAGATGAGTGAGCATTCGGGAGAGGCGACCGCCGGAACCACCGAGGCCGGTCCGGGCGTGTCTGCGGAGCTTGAGTCGGCCCAGCGGCAGCAGCGGGTGCTGCAGTGGGTGACGCCCGCTCTCACGGTGATCATGATCGTGCTTTCCGCCCAACAGGGTGAGCAGCAGCGACCGGTTGCCGGGTGGATTGCGCGGTTCGCACCAGACTCCCGCTAGTCGATGGGTCGGGCCACCGGTGATCGAGCCTGTCGACATCGCCCTCTGACGGGGTCGACATGCAGTCCACCGGGGCCCGACCAGCGACCCGGACGGGCGTCTTCAGGCCTTCGGTCAGGTGTGGACGACGTTCTACGGCCGGGGGCGCGACGCCCGCATCTTCTGGATCACGGCTTTGCCCTGCGGGCTGCGCAGGTACTTGGTGACCAGGGTCACGACCACGGGGACGTACTTGAGCAGGCGAGGCATGGCGATCTCTTTTCGTCTGAAGTTCTTTGGGTGCGAGAGTGCGGAAGCGGCCGGGCGGAACGGGCCGCCCAGCCGCCCTGTGCTGGTAATCCGTGCCAGAGTCAGCGGCCGAGTACTTCGCGGTCCACGCGACGGTGGAACCGCATCCCGGCGAGTCCGCCGACGATTGCGCCGGCAAGGCTGACCAGAACGATGACGATCGCGGTGATGATGCTGCCTGCCGTGAGGTCTCCCGAATTGAGCGGGATGCTGGGAAGGCTGTTCAGGTTCCCCAGGATATTCAGCTGGCCGCCGGCGATGACACCGATGGTCCCGGCGACGGCGGCGATCACGATCGCCCACACCCACACGGCGATTCCCTGCTTGATGCCGTCGAAGCGGGCCATGCGACCGGCCACGTAGCCGCCGCACAAATAGGACACGAACACCACGACTGCGAGCACGATGGCTCCGATCAGTGCGATGGTGCCGGCGTTGTCGGCAGCAGTTCCGGCAGCCTGATCGGCGGAATCGGACTCGCCCAGGCCGACTGCGGCTCCGGCGGCAGCGAACAGGGCGGTAAGGATCACTGCGGTGCCGGTGGCGGTAAGCCAGCCGAAGAAAGCCGATCCCCACTGGATTCCGCCGAAGCGGGCCGCGTCGCGTCCGACGACCGGGTCGCGGCGGACGCCGTCGTCGCCGCGGACGCCCTCGTCGCGGATGGTCGCCCCATTGCCCGCGGGGACCCCAGCGACGGAGCCGGGATCGTCAATGTTTCGATTGATGTTTGAACCGGTTGAGTCGTATGTTGCCATGGCAATAGCTCCTCTACTGATACGAATATGGACCTGAGGTCCCGCCGAGACGGAAAACGGTCCCCGCGAGAATCTCTCAAGATGTAGTCGCATCTCGGGGGGGCGTTCGTCACAGAATCAGGCGATGGATTTAAACGACGACGCGCAGGCAACAGCGAGACACCTCGACGCCATGATGGGCGACATACCCGCCTGAATCGGACCTGGGTCGACGAACGGTTCGTCCGGGGCCGGCTCAGTCGTCGGCGGTAACCAGGTAGCGGTGGCGCACGTGCCGGCGGTCAGTGCTGGCCTGCCAGAACTCCACCTCCACCGGCCGCACGGCGTACAGCTGCCAGGTCGGGTTCGGTGAACCGTCGGCGCCTGGCCGCTCGTCCCAGTCTGCGGCGGACTCCTCGGCTGACAGTTCGACGATGGTGCCGACCACGCGTACCTGGCGGCCGAGGCCAGACCAGAAGAAATTCATGGCGACCCGCGGATGCTCCGCCAGCTCCCGGCCCTTGCGCGACGCCCTCGAGGTGGCGAAGTGCCAGCCCTCGGCGTCGAGGTTCTTCAGGATCATCATTCTCGACGACACCGCACCGGCAGCGTCGGAGGTGGAGAGGGTGAACGCGTGCGGCTGGGGCAGGCCCGCGTCGAGTGCGTCGCCCAGCCATTCCCGGAACAGGTCGGCCGGGTCGGACGGCGCCGTGGCCGGGTCGAAGACCGGAAGATCAACGGGAAAATCCGGCAGGGAACGCAGCATGCTGCGGAATGATTCGCTCACGCCGCGAGCCTAGATGAGTGAGTCCTAATGGTCGTAGGCGATGAGGGATCGTTTGTTGGGTGTTCCGAGGAGCCAGTTGTGCCAGATTCCGGCGGCGAGGGCGAGTAGTCGGCCGGC
>NZ_SOGM01000020.1:0-20648 GCF_004403545.1 Cryobacterium sp. TmT2-59
CCCGGGTGAGCAACGACAACCCGTTCTCCGAGGCATGGTTCAAGACCTTGAAGTTCGCCCCGGTGTTTCCTGAACGCTTCGGCTCCGTGGGCGAGGCGCGGGCGTTCATAGCCGACTTCGTCGAGGGTTACAACCACACCCATCGCCATTCTGGGATCGGGCTGAACACCCCCGCGGACGTCCACTACGGCCTCGCGGCCGGCAAGGCCATCGACCGGTCAGCGACCTTGGCCGCCGCACGCGCCCAGAACCCGGAACGATTCGGCACCACGGCCGACCCGAAGATCCTCGCCCTGCCCGGCACCACCTGGATCAACAAACCAGCCGAGCAAGAAGAGAAGGAACAGGAAGCAAAACTAGCCGCCTAAACTCACGCTGGCCTCATTCACCTTGACNTTCGCGGAGCAATGCTTGCTGCGGTGACTCGTTTGACTCAATCTTGCCCCCGGGGAATTCCCACATGCCGGGCAGCGACATTGTCGAGCTCCGCTGTGCCGCGAGGATTGTCTCCCCTCTGGTGAGGACCGCGCCGACGACTTCGATTCTTTTCTTCAAGTGCCTACTCCGTTACTTGGCCGTCGATCCGTGTGGCCAGCTTATCTAGCAGCGGTGAGCGGCTCACATCAGGTGTGGGCGAGGCCCGCCGCTCAGAGCAAGGTCAGTCCGCTGTTTCGCTTCCAACACGCGCCCCGCATATCAACTGCTGGCTCCTCAGCGGTCACGGCCTTTGCGGGTCGCGCTCGGTGGTCAGGAACGACCCAGCAGGGAGCTCAACCCGGCTTCGCTCACAACGGGAATGCCATAGTCGCGAGCTGTGCGCGCCTTGCCCGACAAGGAGTCGGGGTCGGCCGCGACGACCAGGCGGGACTTCTTCGTCACGCCGGCTCCGGGAACAAATCCGTGCTGCGTAAGTTCGGCGTGCCAATCGGCACGCAACCGCAACATCTCACCGGTGAGAACGACGATGTCGCCCACGGTCAGCGCGAAGCGCTCCGACGAGGCGGCAGCCACCTTCGATGTCCTGGCAACCGGCGGCGCCACCAGCGCAGTCGCAACCGCCGCGGTCGGAAGCCCGAGCAGCTGCGCCACGGTGACGAGGTCGGCGATTTCGGCCTCGGTGAGAACCATGTCAACCCAGGCGATATGCACGAGGTCGTCGAAGTAACGTTCGTGCAGGGCCGCACAGGTGGCGCGGCCGATGCCGAGGTCTTCGGCGAGTTGCACGAGCGCCTGCGCCTCGTGGGTTGAGAGTTCGCGGTCGAGTAGGGCGAGGTCAAGGAGGGCCAGGTAATCCAACTGCTCAGCCGGGCCAGCGAACTCGGGGAGCTTCACCGTGATCCGGTCGAGCCATGATGCGGCCTTGACCGGTCCGGCGGGGGCAACATCGTCGCGGGAAACCCACTCTGACGCCTCTCCCAGAAAGGGTGGCCAAGGCACCGCGGCGGCGCCGGCCACGCTGCGAGCCCAGCCCGGGGCATCCGGGGCCTCGGCAATGTAGGCACCCAGCAGCCTTGCGGTCGCTACGGCATCGGCCAGGGCGCGATGCGCGTCCACGAGAGGGATGTCGTACGCGGCACAACAGTCGGAGAGCTTACGACCGGAGCCCGGGAGGAACTCGCGCGCCAGCTGCATGGTGCAGAGCGCCTCCAGCTTCAGCTCAGCTTCTTAGTCGAGCCGTTCCAGCTCCGCAAGCAGGAATCCAGTGTCAAACCGCGCATTGTGCGCTACCAGCACGCGCCCGGAGATGAGTTTGACGAGCTGGGGCGCGATCTGCTCGAAGGTCGGCGCCTGCATCACATCGGCCGCGCGAATGCGGTGGATGTCCTGCCTGCCAAGGTCGCGCCCGGGGTTGATCAGCGTGTCCCATCGGCCGGTGATACGGCCCGTTTCATCCACGTGAACGATTGCAACCCCGATGACCCGATGACTCGACTTCGCGAACAACCCGGTCGTTTCGAAGTCGATGACCGCATAGCCTTTGCCGCTGCCGGCCGTCACTTCGCTCGCATCCCTGTGCGCCGGGTGGCGGAGCCTGCCGGTCATCGGAGAGCTCCTGTCCCTATGATCCCGCCGTCTACCGCTGACACTCCAAGATAATCCGGGCTCATTCTTCAGTCCCCCAGCTGCTTGCCGATCATTTCTAATGCCAGCCTAGGTGCGCCGACATTGCTACGAACGCCTGTGATCGGCCCAGCTGTCCCCAGTCGGGGGCACCGCGAATTGGAGACGAGACGGTCTCACCTAGGCTTCAGACATGACCCGACGGATGGCCGACCCAGCGTTTCGCGACGACCAGATGAGCCGAATCCACGAGCCACAGGTAAGCGCGATCAACGCGCTCTGCGATCGCCTCATGGAGGAACTGCCCGGCTACTCCGTTCCGTACATCGCACCCCACTACGGAGCCTCGACGGCCGTCATCCTCGCACTGTCTTCGAACCCCGGCCCGCAGGCCGGCGGAGCCACGGGCTCAGGCATGTTGTCACGAGAAAACAACGACGGCTCGGCCGCCCGCATGGGCGACATCTACGAGACCGTTGGCCTCACCGACGACCAGGTCGTGCCGTGGAACGCGTACCCGTGGCACGTGCACGAAACGCACCCGAACGGCCTGCCGAACCGTCTGATCGACGATGGGCTCGATGCACTCAAGCGCCTTCTCGACCTGCACCCCAACATCCAGTCCATCGTCGCCCATGGGGGCGACGCTCACCGGAGCGTTCGGCAGCTCGTGTCGAAAAAGCGATTCGGTGAGTACGCGGATGCCCGTGGGTTGAAGACCTGGAACACGCGCCACACCAGCAACCGGGCATTCATTCTGCGCGAGCCGGAAAAATCCATCGCTCTCGAGGGCGTGTGCGAGGTCTACCGCGAAGCGATGGTGCACGCCGGGCTCAAACCGATCACCGCTCTCAAGGTCGACCTGCCCGCTCCAATGACCGGGCCCGAGCTTCGAGCGGCCGCTCGGGACGAGTTGCTTCCTCTGCTACCGGGTGCGGTCGAGGCCGAGGCTCGGATCAGGGACTATGTCCACGCGCTGCCGCCGCAACGGAGTCAGCGATTGCTGGTTGAGCTTCTCTCTCGCGATCTGATTTCATAGGCCAATGAATGTCCCGTTTTCGTGACACCGCGGCATGTGAAGCTGGCCGGTCGCCACGCCGCGTAGCGGACGGCAGCCGTGCCTCGCGGCGATCTCGAGGGCTTCGTCAATGTCGTCGACTGAGAAAGTCGTCGACTGAGAAAGCGACGCGACGCATGCCAATCGCGAGTGGGGTTCGTCTCAATTGCATCGGGGGTGGATGTACTCGAAGAGTTCCGCTGGCGTTGACGCTCATCAGTTGATGATTTCCCCTCGCTCGGTCTCGCGGAGTGCTGTGAGGCGGTCCTTCCATGCCTGTAGCGCCTCGGGCGTCTGTCGCGTCCAGGCGGTGATTTCTCCGAGGACCCTGAGTGGGGCACTGCTCCGGTACGACCGGGTGGGGTTGCCGGGGAACTTCTTATCGGTCACATTCGGGTCATCCTCAAATGCCCCGGTCGGCTCGACGGCGTAGACGCGGGGGGCGCCGTCGCCCGCCGCGAGTTCGGCAGCAAGTCCAGCACCATTCGGAAGGGCGGTGAAGTAGACGTGATTCATTACGACTTCGGGACGATAGTTAGACCTGAAGCCCGCTCTCAGGAGGTCACCGTCCCGGAGATCGGCTTTTGTGCCGTGAAAGAACGGACCCTCGTCCAGCGGTTGAGTCACTGCAGCATCGTAAGCCGACGACATCCGTGCATGAAACTACCCCGTCACCACGGGCCGCCCGTCAGGATGGCGCCGAGCACGGACGGCAGCAGCTGCGACGCGCCGAAGGCGGTTGCGCACAGCGCAAGGGTGCCGACGAAGCTCCACACTCTCCGCCGCGTGCGCGCCGCGAGAACCTCGGCATCGAGCGAGGTGAAGCGCGCCAGCACGTTCTCTGTCGGCGGGAACACCGGGGCCGGCCACGTGGCCGGGTTGTCGATGATCGTGGCGAGCTCCGCCAGGTCACCGGCGTTGAGAATCACGGGACGCTTCAGGAGCCAGCGTCGCAGGGCGGCGTCGGTGGCGACTTTCACCTGTTCCGGATTCACCTTGACGGTCAACGACTTGGGGTTGACCAGGGCGAGCACGGGTTGCGCGGCCGGGAGCAGCGGCATCCGTTCTCTCAGCAGTTTCGTGACCCGCCGGCCTCGTATTCGGCGTTGCGGATGTAGGACTGCTTCTGGCCGGATACCATCAGACCTCGGCCGGCGACCCACACGGTTTTGCCCGCGTGGTGCTTCGTGTTGATGGTAAAGATGCCGCCAGGGCCGATGACGATGTGGTCGATGTCCGAGCCCTTCTTGCCGATGGGGAGGGCGTGGAAGGACGTCCACTGTGGGGGCAGGGTCGCGAGGATTTCGCCGACCACGTTCTCGCCCTTGGCGTCCAAATATCAGCTGACGCTGTCGGCGCGCAACGGAGAGTTGCCGCAGAACCGCGCGAAGGTGGTGCGTGGCGGCGTGCTGGCGTGCTGCCGTGCTGCCGCAGCAACTCCTCGCTCACCGCCTGTGCCGCGAACTCCCGGATTTCTTCGCCTGCGAGCCTGAGCCGAAGCCGGTCAGCCGTTCACCAGCGTCGTGAGGGGTCCCGAATCGACCTTGGTTTACCTGCGGAAGGTCGATTTGGGACCCCTCACAGGCGACGGTCACCATCAAGCCGGTTGGGCGTGCCGGTCACAGGCGGTCGTGGATGAAGGTTCCACCCACGACGGTTGCCATCACGGCGATGTCTGAGATCTCCTCCACCGGGCTCAACAGCGGGTTCCGGTCGAGGAACACGAAGTCGCCGAGCTTTCCGGGCCGGATGCTGCCGCGGAGCCCGGCCTCGCCGGTCGCCTCGGCGGACCCCAGGGTGTAGGCGCGAAGTGCGGCCTCCACGCTGATCCGTTCCCCGGGGCCGTAAACCTGGTCGCCGCCGTAGCGCCGTTCGACGAATGCCTGGATATTGGGCAGGACGGTCCCCGACGTCACGGGCCGATCGGAGCTGCCGGGGAGCGGTATGCCGGCTGCGATGAGCGATGCCGCCCGGTAGGACTGGTGTACGCGTTCCTCCCCGAGCGCCCGCGCCATTTCGGCGCCGAACGCGGGGACGAAACCGGGTTGGGGAACGACGACGGCGCCCACCGCCGCGAGGCGGGCGAGCTGGGCATCCGTGATGACGCCACCGTGCTCGATGCGGTTCGGGACGGAGCGTGGGCCGTAGGCCTCCCGCGCGAACTCGAACACCTCGAGGGCGAAGTCGATGGCTTCGTCACCGATGGCATGCGCGGCGATCGACCAGCCGGCGCGATATGCGGCGAGGATTCTCTGCCGCATCTCCTCGACATCCCCCTGGAAGTAGCCGTGGTTGTCCGACACGCCGGCGCAGTAGGCCTCGGACATGGCGGCGGTCAGGCCCAGCAACGAACCGTCGAGGAAGACCTTGGTCGGGCCGATCTTCAGAAAATCGTTGCCGAAGCCGGTGCGAACACCGAGATCGAGGCCCAGTGTCATGTTGTCGTCGCGGTGACCGCTCATCTCGTGCAGGGCATCCAGGGAGACCATCAGTTGCGCCCGCGCTCGAAGCACGCCCGTCTCGAGCGCCGTCTGGTAGGCGCCGAGTTCGAGGGGACTGTGCCCGATCCAGCCTCCGGCGATCCCGGCCTCCGTGAAGCTCGTGATGCCCTCCGTCGCATAGACCTGGGTTGCACGATCGATCGCGCCGACGATGCTGCCCTGGGAGTACGGGAGGAACAAGCGCTGCACGGCCTGCTGCGCGCGTTCCTCCAGCAAGCCGGTGAACCGACCCCGTTCGTCGCGGACCGCCACGGCGCCGGCCTCCTCGCGGTAATCGGCTGCGAGGAAACCGGCCAGGCCGAGCGCCGTGCTGTTGACGATGCAGGCGTGGCCGGAGTTGTGCCGAATGTAGATCGGGTTTCGCGGAGCTATGGCGTCGAGCATGTCGATGTCGGGGTAGCGTCCCCCGAACTTTTGGTGATTGAAGCCCGAGGCGACGACCCATGCGCCATCCGCACTCTCGCCGGCGCGACGCTGCAGCGCCGCGTAAACGTCGTCCATGCTGCTCTGGACGCTGAGGTCCACCTCGGTGAGCGACAACCCGAACCAGGTCGTGTGGCAATGCACGTCGTTGAACCCCGGCAGTACCGTCAGGCCGGCCGCGTCGACCTCCCGATCGGCGGTGGCCCCGTCGAGTTCCTCCCCCACTGCGACGATGCGGCCGGCTGACACTCCGACCGAGCGGGCGGCGGGCCGGTCCGCATACATGGTCAGAATGGTGGCGTTGCGGATCAGAAGATCCAGCTTGCGTTCAGACACCGGCGACCTCGGGGACCTCGGGGACCTCGGGGACCTCGGCGGCTGTTTCGGGCACGAGGGCGACGAGGGTATCGGCGACCAGTCCCGGCCGAGGAGAGCCCTCGATCTCGACGACGTAGTTCACACCCGCCAGCACCAACCCCGATTTCGCGGACACCGAGGTCAGCGTGGCTCGCGCCCGAATGCGGGAGCCCACGGGCACAGGGGCGGGAAACCGCAACCGATCGATCCCATAGTTGATGATGTCGGACACGCCGTCGACTCGGTAGAGCTGACGGGCGAACATGCTCAGCAGCGAGACCGTGAAATAGCCGTGTGCGATCGTGACGCCGTAGCGAGAACCGCCCGCGAACGCGGGGTCGCAGTGGAGTGCCTGCCAGTCCTGGGTGACGTCGGCGAAGGCATCCACTGCCGGCTGTTCGACGGTCATCCACGGGCTGGGGCCGAGTTCTTCGCCCACCGACCCGATGAGGTCGTGGGTGGAGGAGAACACGCGCAGCGGTGCCGAGTCAGCCATGCGGGCCCCCGGCGACGTACAGGACCTGGCCCGAGACGAAACCGGAGCCCTCCCCGGCGAAGAACGCGACGGCGTCGGCCACGTCTTCGGGCGAGCCCACGCGCCGCACCGCCGTGGCCACCGCCGCGCTGGCCTGCAGCTCTTCGAAGGACACACCGATTCGTTCGGCCGTGGTGCGGGTCATGTCGGTGGCGATGAATCCGGGAGCCACGGCGTTGACCGTGACCCCGAACGGGCCCAGTTCCCAGGCCAAGGTCTTCGTGAAACCCTGGATGCCGGCCTTGGCTGCGGCGTAGTTCGCCTGGCCTCGGTTGCCCAGGGCGGAGGTGCTGGACAGGTTGACGATGCGCCCCCACTTGGCTGTGACCATGTGCTTCTGCACGGCTCGGGACATCAGGAACGCTCCGCGCAGATGCACGTTGAGCACCAGATCCCAGTCGTCGGCGCTCATCTTGAACAACATGTTGTCGCGCAGGACCCCGGCGTTGTTGACGAGGATCTGTGGTTCACCCAGGCGCGCGACGACATCCGCCACCGCCTGGTCGACTGAAGCCTCGTCGGCCACGTCGACGGCGACGGCAATCGCGTTGGCGCCCGCGCCGACCAGCTCGCGCACGGTGGATTCCGCGGCCGCCAGGTTGCGGTCGAGTACGGCCACGGCGTTGCCCTCCCGGGCCAAGCGCGCCGCGATCGCGGCCCCGATTCCCTGCGCTCCCCCGGTCACTATGGCCACGTGTCGTTCATTCTTCATGATCGTTCATCCCATCTTTTTGAGCGGTCATTACCGTTTACCTGAGCCACCGTTTACCGGAGCCTCTCGAGGGCCAGGGCCATGCCCTGGCCTCCGGCCACACACATGGCCTCCAGCCCGAACTGGCGATCGTGCACCCGCAGTGAGTGCACCAGCGTCGTTGCGATGCGTGCGCCCGTCATGCCGTAGGGATGCCCCAGGGCCAGGCTTCCGCCGTTGACGTTCACCCGGCCGGGATCGATGCCGAGATCTCGGACATTCGAAAGCACCTGCACGGCAAAGGCCTCGTTGATCTCGACTTCGTCGAAATCGGCGACGGACATCCCGAGTCGCTGAAGCAATGTGCGGATCGCCGACACCGGCCCGGTGCCCATGATCTCCGGCGAGGTGGCGGAGACACTCGTGCCGAGGATGCGCGCGAGCGGCTGGATGCCCAGTTGCTGCGCGCGTCGGTCCGACATGATGACGAGTGCCGCCGCCCCGTCGTTGAGAGGGCAGCTGTTGCCAGCGGTCACGGTTCCCCCGGGGCGGAATGCCGGCTGCAGGGCCCCGAGCCCGTCCAGGGTCGTCCCGGGCCGGGGGCTGTCGTCGGCCGAGATGACCTTCCCATCGGCTCGACGGTACGGGGTCACTTCCTCGGCCCAGAAGCCCCTCGCGTCGGCGGCCGCCGCGAGGGTTTGGCTCCGCAGCGCGAACTGGTCCTGGTCGTGCCGGCTGATCCCGGAGAGGGAGGCGACGTTCTCGGCAGTCTGACCCATCTGGATGTACACGTCGGGGAGTTGCCAGTCGAGCCGTGGATCCGTCCAGGGTTCGGCGGTCTCGGCCCGGTGTCTCGACCTCGCCGCCGCCTCCTCGAAGCGAGGGCTCCGCGAGCCGGGGAGGTTGTCGACGTCGGTCAGCGCGAAGCTCGAGATGGATTCCACTCCGGCGGCAATGAAAACGTCACCCTCACCAGACCTGATGGCGTGGGCGGCCGACCGGATGGACTGCAGCGACGAGGCACAGAACCGCGACACCGTCAGCCCGGGAACCGTGTCCCAGCCCAGTTGCACGGCGATGACCCTCGCCAGGTTGCTGCCCTGAAGGCCACCGGGTACACCGCAGCCCAGGATGATGTCCTCGACCTCCCGTGGATCGAGTGGCGGCACGGCCGCGACGGCGGCCTGGATGGCGGCGACGGCGAGGTCTTCCGGTCGTTCAGTGGCGAAGCTTCCCTTGAAGGCCCGCCCGATCGGTGTGCGCGCGGTGGCGACGATGACCGCTTCAGGCATGGGTGCCCTCCCGCCTCGGGGAGAAGCTATTTGACGGCGCGGTTGGCCTTGCCGTCGGGAACCCGGATGGCCCAGATCTCTTCAACCAGCGAGTGGATGTCGAGGTGATTCTCCGGTTCGGTCCAGGTCGGCCGGCCGTCGCAGCCGCGGAGGAGCGCCGCGGCGAGTTCCACGTGGATGTCGGCGATTTCGTCGGGCGAGTGTCGGCCGTCCACGGAGTACCAGCGCGCGACGCCGGAACACATTTCGAGAAGCGCGATTCGTGCCGCGCTTTGATCGGGGACGGTGAAGAATCCGGCTGCGACACCCTCGGCGATGGCATCAGCCCAGAATTTCTCGTAGGAGTCGCGCTGCTGAATGATGAGCATGCGATCGTCCGGCTCGAGAGCGCTGACCTGGTTGTCGACCACATTGGAGGCGTCGCGCCGGAGCGCGTGGGTGATGACGTGCATCCGCACCAGGCCGGCGAGTCGGATGCGCACGTCGTCTGATTGGGATTCGATGACGCGAGCAGCCAGGAGCAGGCGATCGAGGGCGTCCTGCATGATTTGAAAGAGCAGACGCTCCTTGGTTCCCATGTAGTGATAGAGAGTGGCGCTCGACAAATTTGCGCCTGCGGCCAGATCACGGATGCCGGTGCCGTGGAAACCGCGAACGGCGAACAGGTGCACCGCCGACTCGAGCAGTCGCTGGTGGGTGTCGTTGATTGCGGGGCTGTCCACCGATCGAACGAGGGGCTCTCGACCGAGGGGTTCGACTGAGCTGGACACGGAGACTCCTCTATTTTCGAACTGCACAGGCGGCCGCTCGGATGATCGTATCCTGCGGTGCCCGATGTCTGTCCTGATTGCGCCCCACGGATGCGGGCTGCTTCTTCATTCATGCCAGCGCCCCTCCTTCGAGTCCCAGGCGCCGCGGAGCGATCCGGCCTGGGTCAGCTCGTGTTTCGCGACTCGTTCCGAGACGGTGCGCGGCAGTTCACGCTCGACCCGCCAGTATCTCGGAACCTTGAAGTAGGCGAGTTCGGTCGCGCAGCTCGCGGACACGCTGTCGATCAGGTCCACCGCGGAAGGGGCCGGGGCTGAAGGCACGAGGTAGGCCAGCACCTCCTCGCCTCGGAGCTCGTCGGGCACGGCGACGACGGCCGCCAGCTCCACACCGGGGTGGAGGACGAGGACCTCCTCGACCTCGATCGCGGAGATGTTCTCGCCGCTTCGCCGGATCATGTCCTTCGTGCGGCCGCGGTAGTAGAGGCGTCCGAGCTCGTCTCGCTCGGCGAGGTCGCCGGTGTGGAACCAACCGCCGCGGAAGGCCCGCTCGGTCGCCTCGGCATCCTCGAAGTAGCCGGTCATCAGCCCCGCTCCGCGCAACAGGAGCTGCCCGGTTTGGCCTACCGCGCAGGGGGCCCCCGAGTCGTCGACGACGAGGGCCTCACGATGGGATCGAGGCCGCCCGAGGCATCCGGAACCCAGCAACTCGTCGTGTTCGTCGACGTCGACGAACAGGTCGGCGCCGGTTTCGGTCATCCCGAACGCTTCGTACCACGGGGCGCCCCAGCGCTCTTCGAGGGCCCGGTGAATAGAGGGCGGGATGGCAGAGGCCTGCACCGCGCGAACGCGGTTGTTCCGGTCCTCGTCGCTCGGCGGCATCTTCAGCAGCAGCGTGGGCATGAGGCCGAGGCAGTAAAAGTAGGTGACCTGGAACTCTCGCACGCTCTGCCAGAAGGTGCTCGGGTGGAACCGGTCCAGAATGACCAGCTCGACCCCGGCGAGAAGTGCGCTCGCGACGTTCCACTGCGGATCGATGTAGTGGAACGGCTGCACGGTGAGCATCACGTCGGCATCCGTCAGGTGCGGGAAGTCGTGTTGGAGCGTCCAGGCGATCGACAGCCAGTACTCGTGCGGGAGAACACACCCCTTCGGCTTGCCCGTCGTGCCTGAGGTGAACTGGATGTTCGACGTGTCCCCAGGTTTCGCCTGGTCGAGTGGAGCCGCGGGCTCCCGCGGCGAGTCCCCTGATCTCCAACCGAGCAGAAGTCCCTCGAGCGAGAAGACTTTCTCGAGCAACGGGCACCGTTCCGCTACCTGCCCGGCCAGGGACAGGAACTCCTCCACCGTCAGGAAAGCCGTCGCCCCGGCGAGGGACGCGACGTGCGTGGCGTCGGTAAGACGGTAGTTCGTGTTCATCGGCACAACGATGGCGCCCAATCGCGCGAGAGCGAGCCAGGCCGCGGGGAACTCCAGTGTGTTCTTCGCCATCAGCACCACACGGTCCCCGGCGCCGATCCCGACCGCCGAGAGCTCACCGGCAAGGTATCGGGTGACGGCCTCGACCTCGGTGAAGGACAAGGTCTCGCCGGTGGCCCCGAACCGCCACGCGGTCCGATCGGCCCACCGCTCGGCCGCCCGGGTGATCAGGTCGCCGAGGTTGCCGACTCCGTCGATGTGAGCGTCCGCACACACGCCCTGACTGCCGGCCGCCCGAACGAGGTCGTCGCCTGAGTCGATCACTGACCGCTGCCCGCCGGCCTCGACCCCGTGGTGGCGAACTGGTCGCGGGCATCCGCGGCGTCTGCGGAGTCACCGGTCAAGAGGGCGTTCTGGATTTCGAGTTTCATCGCCGTTTCGACCTGCGGGCGAACGGCGCTCTCGAACGCTTCCTTCGCGAGCGAGAGGGCGCGGTGGGGCAGCGCCAGAAGACGTCGGGCAAGTTCTTCCGCAACGCGCAGGTGGTCACCGGGCGCTGTCACTCGGTTGATCAGGCCGAGCGACTTCGCCTTCTCGGCACCGAACGTCTCACCGAGCAGGATCAGTTCCTTGGCCATCGGCAGCCCGACGGCCTGAGGGAGAAGGTAGGAGATCCCCCCGGTGACGGACAGGCCCACCGAGACCTCCGGGAATCCAAACTGCGTCCCCGCATCCGCGACGATGAAGTCACAACTCAGGGCGAATTCCATTCCCGCGCCCAGGGCGTAGCCATGGACGGCCGCGATGGACACGGTGGCCGAGTCGCGCAGCAGTCGAGTGATGCCCTGCAGCGCGTGAAGGTGCTCGAGGGCTTCCGGCGAATCCGGGGGAAGCGTCTCTGCCTTGAGGTCATGCCCCGCGCAGAACGCCCGCCCGTCGCCGGAGATCACGGTGACCAGAGCGTGTTGCGCTGCCGCCTGGTCCAATGCGCGCTTGAGATCAGCAACGAGCTGGGGTGAAGCCGCGTTGAGCCGCTCCGGCCGGTGCAGTCGAATAAAGGCGATCTGGTCCGCCATTTCGAATGTCGCGAAATGCGTGGGTACGTCAGTGCCGGTCACGTGTTCATCCTTTGTCACGTCGTGTGTGTGAGTTGTCCGATGGTCTTGCTGCAACGGCTCAGCCATCGGCCTGCAACTTGCTGAGAAAGCTTCTGGCTCGGTCTGATGCCGGTGCGTCCAGAACGATCTCCGGCGGCCCTTCTTCGGCGATGGCCCCATCTGCCAGGAGCACGACATGGTCGGCAACCTGCCGGGCGAATCTCATCTCGTGTGTGACCACGACCATGGTCATGCCTTCGTCAGCGAGTTCGCGCATAACTTGCAGCACCTCACCGACCAGCTCGGGGTCCAGGGCCGAAGTCGGCTCGTCGAACAGCATGAGCTTCGGCGTCATCGCCAACGCACGCGCGATGGCGACGCGCTGCTGCTGACCGCCCGAGAGGGCGCTCGGGTAGCTGTTCGCCTTCTCACCGAGACCCACCCGGAACAGCAGCTTCGCGGCTCGATCATGCGCCTCGCTCTTAGACCGCTTGCCCACAACGACCTGCGCCATCGTGATGTTCTCCAACGCCGTGAGGTGCGGAAAGAGGTTGAACGATTGGAAGACCATGCCGACGTGCTCACGCATGTGGTTCAGGGAACGCTCCCGGTATTCGAGACGTACTCCGTCGATTTCGACGGTGCCCGACGTCAGGCGTTCCAGGCCGTTGATACACCTGAGCAGGGTGCTCTTGCCCGCGCCGGATGGGCCGATCAGCACGGCCACCTCGCCCGCCCGCACTTCGAGATCGACGTTATTGAGGACGACGTTGTCCCCGAACTTCTTTGTGGCTCCGGTGATCCGAACCCGTGGCTGACCATCAATTTGAGTCATTGTTCTAACCTCGCTTCTGGAAGTAGCGTTCGACCTTGCCGGCGAAGAATGTCATCGCGCCAACCATTGCCAGGTAATAGAGGCTGACGATCGCGTAGTAGGTGAGTGGCTGGAACGTTGCCGCGGACAAGCGCTGCGCGGTCATGAAGAGTTCATCAACGGTGATGAAGGATGCGACGGCGCTGTCCTTGAGGGACACGATCGCCTGGTTCACCAGCGCCGGGACAACGACGCGGAGAGCCTGCGGTGCGACCACCCTGCTCATGGTGGCCACCCTGCTCATGCCTAGTGAACGAGATGCCTCGACCTGGCCGTTGTGAACGGAGTTGATGCCCGAGCGGAAGATCTCAGCGACGTAGGCGGAGCTGTGCACGCTCAGCCCGATTGCCGCGGCCGTGAAGGCATCCACTTTGAAAACGGAGACGATGCCGAAGTAGATGACGAAGAGCAAGGCGATGAGGGGTATCCCTCGGACGACGGCCAGATATCCGGTCGCGAACCGTGAGAATGCCGGGATGCTGCTCATCTTCATGGCCACGATGATTGCGCCGAGGATGACCGAAAAAACGAGCGTGAGTGCGGTGAGGCCAATCGTCACCGACAGGCCCTTGAGCAATGCTGGCGAACTGGCAATCAGGGCGTTCAGGAATTCCAATGGGTCTGCTTTCGTTCGGTGCGAGAGAAGAAACTGGGTTGCTGCCCGGTGGAGGGCAGCAACCCCACTTCTGCTAGCTGATGTCGGTCGCGAACCACTTCATGCTGATTTTTTTGTAGGTGCCGTCGTCGTGCATCGTCTTGAGCGCAGCGTTGATCGCGCTGAGGAGCTTGGGGTTGTCCTTGCTCACCGGGATCGAGGCGACGTCGGGGAAGAGGACGTCGCCCACAGCCTCGGCCTTGAGTCCGGCAGACTTGGCGAGGAACCGGCCCATGAAGCCCTGAGTGATGACAGCGTCAACACGGCCGGCCTCGAGGTCCCTGAGCGCATCGATGTCGGCCTGGTAGGTCTTGACCTCACCGACGCCGTCGAGGCCGTGAGCGAACTCTTCAAACGTCGTGCCCAGGGCCACTCCCACCTTGGCATCCTTGAGGCCGGTCACATCCTTGATCGAGGACCCCTTGGCCACGAAGAGCTGGGCGCCGGTGGAGTAGTACGGGTCAGAGAAGTCCACCTCCTTCTTGCGCTCATCCGTGCTCGCCATTGAGCCGATGATGGCGTCGTAGCGGTTGCCGACCAGGCCGGCGATGAGGGTGTTGAATGCGCCCGTGACGGGTGCTGCCTCGAGGCCGAGCTCTTTGGCCACCGCGGTGCACACGTCGACGTCAAAGCCGACGAGCTTGTTGGACTCATCGTAGAAATTGAAAGGGCGGTATTCGCCACTCATTGCGCAGGTCAGTTTTCCTGAAGCGACGACACTGACGGATTTGGGCTTGTCGGCGGCCGAGGCCGCGTCCGCGCCCGCGCCCGCGGCGGTTGGAGCGCAAGCGCTCAGGGAGACGAGCAGAGTGGCGGCCATCGTCGCGCCGAGGATGCGGCGGTGCATCGCGGAGAGTTGGTGTCGCTTGGTCATGGGGTCACTACTTTCTGTCCAGGTGCAGGGGGAATAGAGAGGAAAGCCGTGCAAGGGTCTAGAACGTATTCCTCGATCGATCGATCGATCGAATCAAGGGTTGATTTACCATATAGTCGAAATACGGTTCCGGCAAGACAAATTTTTCCGGGCCCCGAACCGGAGGAGTGCCATGACTTATGAAAACCGTTTCGACCTGTCGCTACGCTGGGCCGACATGGACGTTTACCGCCACGTGAACAATGTCGAGTTCTTCCGCCTCCTCGAAGAAGCCCGCGCTCGACTCTTCCTCCGGTCGGATGACGCATCCGAGATACTGGCCGGCGGCATCGTCGTAGCGAGTCAGCGCCTCGACTACCTGCGCCCGCTCCCTTATCGCACCGACCCCGTCACAGTCGGCCTGACCATAGCCGCGATAGGGCGGTCTTCCTTCACCCTGGACTGCCGGGTCTTCGACTCAGGTGAAGGCGCGGAGGATCGTGTGTACGCAGCCGGCTCGGTGGTGATGGTTGCCTTTGATGAGCAGGCGGAGCGGCCGCGTGCCCTGCAACCCACGGAGCGCTCCTGGCTGGAGCGTCGGAGTCAGACTGCCTGACCCAGGACCCGTTCGACACTCGCGGCCGGAGCGAGTCGCCGGCCGGTCCGGCTGTCAGGAAGAGGCCCTCGATCTGCGGCGGCGATCGCCAGGGCCATCAAGGACCTCGCTGCATATTGGGCCGCCGGAAGTCGGCAACGGCGCCGCAGCCATGGCGGACGCCAGGGCGGTGCGGTTTTCAGCCTGACGGGTCCCAAATCGACTTTCAATCGCCTCGGGAAGGTCGAGTTAGGACCCCTCACGGCGGGCTGAACGGATGCCTACCGGCCCGGCCCACGGCATCCGTCGCTACACAGAGGCGAGGGCTTCCTCCAGCTCTGCCGGAGCAGGGAGTCGCACGATGACGGGGGTTGC
Source organism: Cryobacterium sp. TmT2-59 (assembly GCF_004403545.1). Taxonomy (NCBI): domain Bacteria; kingdom Bacillati; phylum Actinomycetota; class Actinomycetes; order Micrococcales; family Microbacteriaceae; genus Cryobacterium; species Cryobacterium sp. TmT2-59. Next base: position 15,553 of record NZ_SOGM01000020.1, read on the forward strand.
GTTGCCCAGGTTGTCCGAGACGGGGCAGCGAAGTCCGGCCAGGCGGAGTACCTCGTCGAGTTCGGCGGTGCTGGCGTCTGAATCGAAGTCGGCGGTGAGCTCGATGCCCTGGAATCCCGCCCGGTTTTCGGTGGGCAGCGCCATCAGCCGCGAGGGGTCCAGCTCGCCCTTGACCGTGAGCCGCAACGACCGCACATCAACGCCCTGCTCTTTGGCGACGAGATGGATGACGACGTTCATGCAGCCGGCGAGGGAGGCTAGGGCGTATTCGACCGGATTGGGCCCGGCGTCCTCACCTCCGAACATGGCGGGCTCGTCGATGATGAACGAGAAATCCCGCACCGAAACTGCGAGCTTGGTCGGCGATTCCGAAGTTCCCGTGACGGTGACCTTGAGTGGCTTGACGGACATGTGTTCTCTCCTCTGAGAAATGCACTGCCGCCCTCAGCGAGAACGCCAGCGCCCTTTCAGGCTACGCCCATGCAACACGGAGAAACGACGATTGGAGGCGCCCGACCGGGCAGTCACCGGCCCCGCTCAGCCGCCTTCTGCACAGGAGCCCCCTGCTCAGCCGTGCGAACCAATTCGACGGAGATTTTGGGCCGATGTGCTCTGACAGCCAAAAAATAGCTGCTTCAGGCACATTCTCGCGAGAATCTCCGTCGAATTCGTTAGGGGGCTGGGGCGGGAGCTACCCCGCGCACCACACCCCGGACTGCATGGTCGCCGTGACGCGCAGCCCGGCGTCGAGCACGATCAGGTCGGCGCGGTTGCCGGCGGCGAGGCGTCCGCGGTCGTGGAGGCCGACCATGTCGGCCGGGTTCTGGGTGGCCGCCTGCACCGCCAGGTGCAGCGGCACGCCGGCGATGTGCACGGCGTAGCGAACCGCTGCGCTCAGGGTGAGCACTCTGCCGGCGATCGTGCCGTCGGTCAGACGCGCCTCGCCGTCGGCGACGTGAACGTCGAGACCGCCGAGCTTGTAGTCGCCGTCGTGCGCGACGGTTGTACCGGCTGCGGCCATGGCATCCGTCACGAAGACGGGCCGCGAGGGGCTCTCGACGATGAAGCGCACCACGGCGGGGTGCAGGTGCACGCCATCGGCGATCAGCTCGGCGAAGACGTTCGGGCCTTTCAGCAGGGCGGCCAGGGCCGGGCTCCCGGTGGTGCATCGGGCGCATGGCGTTGAAGACGTGCGTGCCGGCCGTAGCCCCGGCGGCGATGGCCTGCCGGGTCAGGTCGTACGTCGCATCCGTGTGCCCGATCGCAGCCACGGCCCCGGTGCTGACACTCCTCGGCCGCAGCGAAGAACCCGGCTACCTCGAGAACTACGGCCCGGTCGACCCCGACACCGCCCGCGACCTCGCCTCGCGAGCGCCGAGCTTCACCCGCATCCTGATCCATCCAGAGACCAGCATCTTGCTCTCGGTCGGCCGGGGTGAGGGTGGGCGGGGTCATGGGGTGACTTTAGCGAACTGCCGGGCCGGGCATCCGTCTCGCGGTGCGCGGAACCAACGCCCGGGTCCGGTGTTGGGGATAGCGCCTCGGTCAGAAGGGGGCGTCGTCGGGCAGCGGTGGCCGGGCGGGCCTGAAGGGCCGGGGCGGGCCGGAACCGATCTGGGCTCTGACCTGGGCGGCAACGGGAGCGCCAACCTGACCACCGCCCGCGGCGCCAACCGGAGCGCCAACTTGAGCAGCAGTCTGGGCGCCAACGGGGGCACCAACCTGGGCGGCAGCGGAGGGCGCACCCGGTGGGGCGATCCAGGTGGCCGGTTGAGTCTCGAAGTCGCGCCCGGTGGGTGAATTCCAGATGAGGATGCCGCCCGGCTTCTGCTTCACCGTCCACGACGTCTCGGTTTTCAGGGTGTGGCTCGACCGACAGAGGTGCGCGAGGTTATCGTCGGCGGTTTGGCCGAGGTCTTGCCACTCCCGGCTGTGGTCCAGGTCGGCGCCGCGCGCGGGCTGGTTGCAGCCGGGGAAGCGGCAGGTTTCGTCTCGGAGGCGGAGGAAGCGTCGCATCCGTTTGGGTACCTTGTAGCTGTGCCGGCCGACCGAGAGCACGATGCCGGTCTCTGGATGGATCAGGATGCGGGTGAAGCTGGGCGCTCGCGAGGCGAGGTCGCGGGCGGTGTCGGGGTCGATCGGCCCGTAGTTCTCGAGGTAGCCGGGTTCTTCGCTGCGGCCGAGGAGTGTCAGCACCGGGACCGTGATCTGGACGGTGGCTCGGATGCCCGCCGCGAGTCCGGCCGGGGTGACCCCGTCGATCAGCAGGTCACTGAGCACGTCCGTGCGCAGTTGGGTCAGAGAGCGCTTCTCCTCCGGCCCCTGCAGGCTGCGGGCGGTGTCGTTCGCCCGGTTGAAGATGGCATGCACGGTCTCGGTGCTCGTGGTCAGGCTCAGCGTCGCCATCCCGTCGGTCTCGGCCTGCAGCCAGGACGTGCGTTCCGAGAAGGATTTCTCCTTGCGGGCGGCGATCGATTCGGGGTGCAGGCGTTCCCGGAGCATCCGTGCCTGGTGTTTGAGTTTGGCCGCCGTCAGGGTGCGCGCGGCGGGGAGCAGCGACTGCTCGAAGGCCGGCAACGCGTCGGCGGGCACCGAGCAGGCCTGGCCGATCACGGCCTGGGCGTGCTGGTAGCTGATCTCACCGGCGTGCAGCGCGGCGAGGGTGCCGGGGAGATCTTCGACCAGGGCCCGTGACTCGGCGATCAGGTTCTCGGCGGTGGGTTCGGGGATGCGCAGGGTGCACGCCAGTTCGCTCGAGAATTCGCGGTGGGCGATCTCGTGCGGGTCCCACCGGGAGTTTGCCCTGCGTGGAGTGTTGGCGGCGTTCGCCTCGCTGAACCGGCGCGCCTCGTCAATCATGTCTGCCCTCTTCGCGGCGTCCCGCGCGAGACTCCGGTGCACGGCGGCGATCGCGTCGAATCGCGTGCCGAGCTGCGCCTGAGAGATGCTCACCGAAGAGGTCATGCCCATCACATTAGGGGACACCACTGACACCCGGTCGTGGTCCAAAATAGGTGCGAATAGGCTGGTCAAATTTGCATTGTGGAGGGATGGCGGGGAAGGGGGGAACACAATGCCGGCCCGTAACGACCAGCCCACCGCGGCATCGCCAAGGTGAGAGACTTGAACATCGACGGGCCCAGGCTGGCAAAGCCAAAGCAAGCGTAGCGACGTGCACCCAGGGCGCACGGCCGGGAAAAGCTCAACGTGCGCGTCGCTCCCGGATGACCGCGAAGAACCGCAGTAGCCTTCCCGCATGAAAGCGAGCGATTCTCAGCAGTCCGTGACCGCTAAGGGGGTCAGAGGCGTCCTGGCTAGCCCGCCCTGGTTGGTGCGCGATGTCGTGGTCGCCCTCGTCGTCGGGATAGCAGCCGGCGTCATCTCCGGGCTCCTTACGACCGAGGCGCAGCGGGACATTGATGACCAGCGTTCGGATCGCGAGCGTGCAGCCGCTGAGACGCTGGCGGGTCAGTCCTACCGGCTGGAGAACCTTCGATTCGTGCGAGACCGGTCCTCAGACGACGCTCGCGGACGCCCGTACAACGGTTTAGACCTGCAGGGAATGGAATTGAGCGGGCTCTCCCTGACGGGCGCGGACTTCAGAAACGCGAATCTCAATGCAGCGGCCTTTCGCGATTCGGACCTCCGCGGAGCCGACTTCGCGTACAGCGACATCGGTGGCACGGACTTTTTCGGTGCGAAACTAACGGGCGCCGCATTCGTTCGCACAGAGTTTGACCGTAAGCACGGGCCTGCCTTGACTTTCTTCGCCGCCACGCTGGTCCACGCCAAGTTGATGGAGATGAAAATCGTCGACGTAGACCATGCAGATCTCACTGAGGCGATGCTTTACGGCTCGGACCTCACTGAGGCCAGCTTCATCGACACGAATCTCACGGGAGTTTGCTACGACGTGGGTACGACGTGGCCGAAAGACTTCAATCCACCGCCGACGGGTGACCCCAAGGCCTGCGGTCGGGGCCATGTGACCGATTTCTTCGCGGCTCGGGGTACTGCGATTCCTGATGAGTACCTTGGGCCGGGCAGCGATTTCGACACGGAATAGGCAGCGAGCGGATGCCACGCCGCGCCTTGAGGGGTCCCAAATCGACCTTCAATCGCCCCGGGAAGGTCGATTCGGGACCCCTCACGGATTCGGCCGAGTGTCAGCCGCGGACGCCGGCGCGAACCGTCAAGGCTGCCCGTTCAGGGATCCGGCGACGGCTCCCGCTCCGGGAAACGGCAGCGTCGTCGGCGGCGTCGGAAGCGTTCGAAGCGGCGTCGTCGGCGTCGGCAGCGGCGGCGGAACCAGCTCGCGCAGGAAGGTGACGTTGGGATTGGCGTTCGGCAGGGCATCCGTCACCTCGCGCAGCGCCTGCTCGATCGGCACGCCCCGGTGCCTCGCCGCGTAGAGCGCCCCGACCGTGGGCGTGCGGCTGATCGCCTGCACACAGTGCACGAATACGGTGCGACCCTCCGCCCGCAGCGCCGCGATCGCGTCGACCGTGTCCTCGAGCACGAAGGTGAGGTTGGGGTTGGCCCGCGGATCGACCTCGTCGACCAGCCAGACCGCGACCCGATTCTCGGCACGGATGCGATCAGGCACCTGGCTGCGCCCGACCCGGCAGAGCGACACGACGGCGTCGATCTCGGCCGGGAGGTCGTCGAGGATACCGACTGCGCCGAGCCAGACACCGTCGTCGTGCGGGTGCCGCACCAGGGTGGAGATGTCGCCGGAGGTGGCGTAGGCGAGGTGGTCGGCGGTGGGCCAGGTGGTCGCGACGCGGTCCTTGCGCGCGCGACGGTCGAGCACGGCCGGGTCTCGGCGCTCGGGGGCACCGGCTTCGCGCCGGTCGGGGGTGGCCGGGTCGCGGCGCTCGGGCAGGTCACCGTTGCGGCGTGATCGTCCGCCGTCGGCGCGCGCGGCCAGCACGCCCTGCCGCACCAGCTCGTCGGAGCGCAGCCCGTTCGGCCAGCCGTGCACGATCCGGCGCCACGCGGCCGGCACCGCGGATGCCCCGTAGCGGCCCCCGAGCAGCCCGCCGGCGATCGCGGCGACCGTGTCGGTGTCGCGGCCGCCGCGCACGGCGAGTTCG
>NZ_SOGM01000047.1:0-17379 GCF_004403545.1 Cryobacterium sp. TmT2-59
TCGGGCGCGATCACGGTCTTCCAGACCAGGGCCTGAATCCGGATCTCGTCCGCGGGCACCGCCACCGGGTGGTCGCCGCCGCCTCCGGTGGCGGCGGCAACGAGTTCGGGCTCGGCCGCCTGCACCTGGTCCAGGTCGGTGCAGCGGAGCGTGGGTACCAGGGCGGTCAGGATCGAGCTCGGGCCGGGACCGGTCGGCGATCGCCGCCGCCGTCGCCACCCGCAGGGCGTCCACCCTTCGGCCGAGCTGCTCCACCGCCGCGGTCACCTGCAGCAGGCCATCGTCATCGCACCCCCGCACCCCCTGAACACCACAGCGTGGCACCCACCTCGCCCGCGAGGGCCGCGAACGCAGCAGCCACCACAGCGGCGTCGAGGGTTGCAGTGGGGTCATCCATACGCACAATTTTAGNATTTTTCGAAGTCAGATACGACTCGAACGGCAGGTGAACGAAGGCTATTCCGTCCAGGATCTGTGGGTCGACCAGGAATTCCTTCGGTGAGACAGCGGGGAACGCTGCCTCACCCGGCCGAGTGCCCCCAGTGCCACCTAGCCGAGTGCCGCCAGCGCAGCCTCGTTCTTCAGAGCGAGCGATTCCCGAACGCTGAAGTCCAGCTGCTCCACGCGCCAGGGCTCCGAGTTGTCGGCGATGTCGGCCCGCTTCACGGCGAGCGCGATCGGGTTCTCGCGGATCGCGGCGTAGTACTCGTCGTCGCTGCTGACGTCATCCGTTCTGGTCAGTGCTTCGACTGCCGTGACCACGCCGCCGGGGATGCCGCGGGCGAGCAGGTCGTGGCGGGTGATGTCGGTGTCGTCGAGCACATCAACCAGCCAGGCGGTGGCCTGTTCCAGCGGGTCGCTCAGGCGTTCCGCCACCCGGCGGTGGTGGTCGATGCAGTCCGCGCCGAGCTTGTCGACCTGCCCTCGGTGCGCGTCCGTGGCGATGGACTGCGCAATGGCGATGAATGACTCGGATGCGGCTGACGACATGAAAACCCCCGTTGATTGTTCGAGCATGAGTGTCCGAGCTGATGACCCTGGGCAGCCGAGACAGGCAGCCTCGAGCAAGGGAAAGATTCTTTCTGGAGGTGAGAACCATCCGACCCCATGCCAGCTACGTTAGCGTGCGCCTGCGACCAGGGAAAGCGACGGCATCGCACGGGGTAACGCGCCAGTCGTGGGGGCGGGATCAGGGCGGCGCCCGGGCGGGATCCGGCCCGGACCTCAGCGCGGATCTGCTCGCAACCGGCTTGATCACAAACTGACTTCCCCTCGCTTTGGGGGTCGGGTTACCCGTAAATACCCGCGTGTCGCCCCCGAGTTCGGCAGATCCGGCGCCGCCCGCCCTGTAAGTTCATCTCAGGTGATCACAGGGTCGCTGGGTAGACGGGTCATTTACGTCAATCGCACGGGCACACTCGTCGTGAGGCGGGGTCGCAAAGGCACGGGACCTTCGGGTCAGCCGGCCTACCGAATGAACAGGATCCACATCCAGATGAGCCTCACCACACTTGAGTCCGAGATCAGAAGCGGACCTTCCGGCCCGACTCTGCGGCCTCAGGCGTGCCAAAGACTCCTGCGCACCATCGCCGACCTGGGTAGGCAGGCGATCGACGCGGAGGAAGCCGGGCGAGACTAGGGTCTCGTCCTGACGAGGCATTGCAATCGGGGTTCGATTCGGGTTCGGCCCCGATTGCATGCTCGAGGCTTTAGGCCAGTGGGGTTCTCCCCATTGGCCTTAGCTTTGCCCGCGGCACAGTGCCCGCCACTGAGTGCCCGCCACTGCGTGCCCGCCGTTCAGCGTTTGCCCCGGCTCAGCGTTCGCCCCCGGCTTCGGTGCGCTCCTCGGAGGTGAAGCCGCGCTTGTCCTTTTTGCGGACATCCGTCACGTAGCGGCCAAGGTTGACGCTCAGGGCGGCCACCTCGTCGGAGGCGGCGGCGAACGTCATCGAGCTGTCGGCGTCAAAACCGAGGTCGGCGCCGGTGAGCACGGCGTCCTGGTTGGCGCCCAGGAAGACGAAGTCCCAGCTGTACTCCCGCGTCTGCTGCGTGACAAGGGCGCGCACGGCCGCGGCGGTGTACTCGTGGCTCGCATTCTCGCCGCCGTCGGTCACGACCACGACCTGAACCGTGTCGGGGCGGGCGTGTTCCGGCAGCGCCCGGAGCGTCTGCCCGAAGCCGGTCACCGCCACCCCGATCGCGTCGTGCAGCGCGGTCATGCCGCGCGGCTCGAGTTCGACGGACACGGTGGCCGGATCGGCCAGGGTGTGGGTGTGCTCGATCTCGTCGTCGAAAGTGACGATGTCCACCGTGAGCAGGCCGGGACCGGCCGCCTGCTCGGCGATCATCGCGGTGAGTCCGCCGACCATGTCGTCACGGATGCTCGACATCGAGCCACTCCGGTCGATCACGAGCAGCAGCGCCGTGTAGTTGGGATCAGTCATCTTGTGCCTCCTGATGGGTGCCCCCGCGTGGGGAGTGATTCAGAGTCTCAGAGACCTCTGACATTGCCCCTGTGACAGCGCATCAGACGGATGCTGCGAGCGCCGCCGAACCAATTCGACGGAGATCTTGTCGTAAAACCACTCTTTCGGGCTGTCGGGGGCCGATTTGGGCAAAATCTCCGTCGAATCCGTTCGCGGGCGGAGTCGGCACCAGAGGGACGCGGACTCCGATTCAGACTCGGACGCGAGCCCGGCCTCACCTGGTCGGGTGCACCTAGCAGGCCTCCGCGGCCCGCAGTAGGTTGCCAGCACCGGGCAGAGTCAGCAATTTTGCGAGCCCGCCGATGGTGGGAGAACAATGCTCGAGAGCAGCGTGGTCTGGTTCAACGAAATCGGTCTGGCGGACATTCCGCAGGTCGGCGGTAAGAACGCTTCACTCGGGGAGATGGTGCGCAATCTCTCCAGCGCGGGCGTGCAGGTGCCCGACGGGTTCGCGACCACCGCGAACGCCTACCGGGCCTTCGTCACGGCAAACGGGATCGAACCGGCGATGCGCCACCAACTCGACCTGTTCCATGCCGGCCACGCGTCGCTCCGGGCCACCGGCGACGTGCTGCGCGAGTTGTTTTTGGGGGGTGAGTTTCCCGCGGACATCGCCGACGGCATCCGTGCCTCGTACCGTGAACTCTCGGAGAAGGCCGGGCACCCCAATCTGCCGGTGGCCGTGCGCAGCAGCGCCACCGCCGAGGACCTGCCGGATGCCAGCTTCGCCGGTCAGCAGGAGACCTTCCTGAACGTGTCCGGGGAGCGTGACCTGCTCGACGCCTGCCGCCGCTGCTACGCGTCGCTGTTCACCGACCGGGCGATCAGCTACCGGGAGGTCAAGCACTTCGACCACCTGGAGGTGGCGCTGTCGATCGGAATTCAGCGCATGATCCGCTCCGATCTGGGCGGTTCCGGGGTGATGTTCTCGATCGACACCGACAGCGGATTCCCGGGCGTCGCCGTGATCAGCGCCTCCTGGGGGCTCGGCGAGACCGTGGTGCAGGGCACCGTCAACCCCGACAAGTACCTCGTCTTCAAGGAACTGCTGGAGCAGCCCGGCTGCACCCCGATCGTGGAGAAGACCCTGGGCGAGAAGGCCCGCAAGATGGTCTACGCCAAGGGTGGCAGCGCCCGCACCCGCATGGTCGACACCCCCGACGGGGAACGGCAGTCGTTCGTGCTGACCGACGCCGAAATCGTGAAGCTGGGCCGCTGGGCCGTGATCGTGGAGAACCACTACGACCGGCCGATGGACATGGAATGGGCCAAAGACGGCCTGACCCGGGAGCTGTTCATGGTGCAGGCCCGGCCCGAGACCGTGCAGTCGCAGGCCAGCGGAACCAAGTTCACGGTCAGCCGGTTGAGCGAGAGGGGTCCGCTGCTGGTCACCGGGGTCGCGATCGGCGACAGCATCGCCTCCGGCACGGCCTGCGTGATCAAGGACCCGGCCGACATCGAGAAGTTCATCGACGGCGCCATCCTGGTCACCGAGATGACCGACCCGGACTGGGTGCCCATCATGACCCGCGCGGCCGGCATCGTCACCGACCATGGCGGCCCCACGAGCCACGCCGCCATCGTCAGCCGGGAGCTCGGTGTGCCGGCCGTCGTCGGCACCGGTAATGCCACCAGCGAGCTGACGGATGGCCAGCTGATCACCATCTCCTGTGCCGAGGGCGACGAGGGCTACGTTTTCGCGGGAGCCCTGGCCTTCGAGACCGAGGAGATCGACCTGGGCGAGGTTCCCGAGACCCGCACCAAGGTGATGGTCAACATCGCCAGCCCCGCCGCGGCCTTCGAATGGTGGCGGCTGCCGGCCGCCGGCGTGGGTCTGGCCCGGATGGAATTCATCATCAACAACCTGATCAAGATCCACCCGATGGCGCTGGTGCATCCGGAGCGGGTCACCGACCGGGCCGCGCAGAAGCAGATCCACGAACTCACCCGCGGCTACCTCGACCCGAAGGAGTACTTCGTGCAGGCGCTCGCGCTGGGAATCGCGAAGCTGACCGCTCCGTACTACCCGAACCCGGTGATCGTGCGGATGAGCGACTTCAAGACCAACGAGTATGCGCACCTCATCGGCGGGATGGACTTCGAGCACTCGGAGCAGAACCCGATGCTCGGCTTCCGGGGCGCGTCGCGCTACTACGACCGCCGCTACCGGGAGGGGTTCGCCCTCGAGTGCCGGGCGATCAAGCGGGTGCGCGAGAAGATCGGGTTCACCAACGTGATCGTGATGGTGCCCTTCTGCCGCACCACCGCCGAAGCCGACAAGGTGATCGCGGCGATGGCGGAGAACGGGCTGGTGCGGGGCGAGCGCGGGCTGCAGGTGTACATGATGTGCGAGATCCCGGCCAACGTCATCCTCGCCGAGAAGTTCGCGACCCGGTTCGACGGCTTCTCGATCGGTTCCAACGACCTGACCCAGCTGGTGATGGGCGTCGACCGTGACGCGGAAGACCTCGCCGCCCTCTTCGACGAACGCGACGAGTCCGTGAAATGGATGATCAGCGAGGCAATCAGAAAGGCCCACGCCGCCGGAATCAAGATCGGCATCTGCGGCCAGGCGCCCAGCAACTACCCCGACTTCGCGGCCTTCCTGGTGCAGCAGGGCATCGACTCCATCTCCCTCAACCCGGACAGCTTCCTCAAGACGGTCTCCCACATCGCCCAGGCCGAGCAGGAGCTCGACACGGCGTAGGCGTACGGCGCTGACAGCGCGGCGCTGACATTGCGTCGGCGCAGCTCCTTGACGGTGCTGCGCCGACGGATGCCGGATGTCGCGGGCGCCGCCGGCGGATGCCGGTCGTCGCCCGGGCTGCGCTACCGCTCGGCCTCGTCGAACTCGTCGAGCACGGCCTGTTCGTATTCCGCCTCCGCGGCGTCTGCCCTGGCGCGGGCCTCGGCCACGCGCTCGCTGATCGCGTGCTCGGATTTGCGGAGGCGAGCTGCCTCGCTCGGGGTGGCGTTGATGAGCAGGTCCTCCAGCGTTTCGGGGTCGAGGCGCATCGCGGCCATTGCGTCCACCTCGGACCGGGCCACCGCGGCCTTGCTGCGGAGGAGCTGCAGCCGAGACTCCTGCTCGGCTTTGCGTGCTCGCTGCTCGGAGGACTGCCCGGCCGCGTGCGGGACCGGGACGATCGCCTCGGTGCCGCCGGTTTGGGTCCCGCCGGTTCCGGTGCTGCCGGCCTCGTTCGTGCCGGGTGAGGTGCTGCTGCCGCCGGCGTCGTTGTCTGTTCCGTGCTCTGCGTTGCTCATACTGTCTCCCTTTTTTCGCTGGCAGCCTAGCGCGGGAGGGCACCCGGGGAAACGGGGGCGTCGCCGCTCCAGGCGTCGTGCAGCAGCCGGGTCAGGGCTTCCGGGGTGACCGGGCGCGGGTTCGACGGCGGCGCCGCGGGCACGATCAGCGCCACCGCCCGGGTGATGTCTTCCTCCCGGAAACCGAAGTCCCGCAGCGCGGTCGGCGCGTGCAGGCGGTCGCTCAGGGCGACCAGCGACTCGACGGCGGTGGGCGGTTCGGCCGGTGTTCCGGCTGGGCCGGGCACTTCAGTCAGGTCGGCGGCGGCAGCCGCGGCCCCGAGCGCACGGGCGAGCAGCGCCTCTGCCTCGGGCGCGGCCGGCACGTTGAAGGCGACCACATGCGGCAGCACGATCGCGTGCGTCTCTGAGTGGGGCAGTCCGAACGTGCCGCCGAGAACGTGGCAGATCTTGTGGTGCAGGCCCGAGCCCGCGCTCGAGAACGCGCTCGCCGACAGGTAGGCGCCGTAGAGGGCCTCCTCCCGCGCGGCCAGGTCACCGGGGTCGTCGGCGATGAGCGGCAGGGCGTGCGCCAGCATCCGGATCGCCTCGGCGGCAATCGTGCTGCTGACCGGGTTCTTGCCCGGGGCCCAGAGCGCGTCGATGCCGTGCGCGAGGGCGTTGAGCCCGCTGGACACGCTGAGGTCGCGGGGGAGCGCCCGGGAGAGCTCGGCGTCGTAGATCACGGTGCCGGGCAGCACCCGGGGATCGAAACCGGTCGTCTTCACCCCGTGTTCGACCTGGCCCCAGACGGCGGTGGCCTCCGACCCGGAGTAGGTCGTGGGCACCGCAACGATCGGCAGGCCCTCGGCCCGCGCGACCGCCTTGGCCAGGCCGATCGCCGACCCGCCGCCGATCGGCACGAGCACGTCGATCCGGGCGTCCCGGGCGGCCTGGCGGGCTCGCTCGGCCGATTCGACCGGCACGTGCTGTACGACGTCGTCGAAGATCGCGGCCGGACGGATGCCGCCGAGCACCCCGGTCGACCGCTCCAGTTCGCGCCGGCTCGCGATCACCATCACGCGCGGGGCGTCGCTGCCGGGGGTGCTGGTGCTGCCGGGGGTGCTGGTCCTGCCGGAGGCGTTCGTGCTGCCGGAGGTGCTCGCGCTGCCCGGCAGACCGCCGGGCTCGGCGAGCACCCGGGCGAGCAGCTCGGCGGCCCGTCCGGTGCCGAAGAGCACGCGCTGCGACTGGGTGCGGTATTCGAAATCGAGCGGGGGCTGCGGGGGCTGCATGTTCACGGGGTGGCTACGCGCCGGTCTGCGCGGGGCGGGCCAGCCAGGCGAGGGCGGCGGCGACATCCGTTGCGGCGATGCCGTGCCCGCCGTCTCGCAGCTCGTGGTCGACCTGGGCGCCGCGTGCGGTGAGCACGCCGGCCACCCGCACGGCGCTCGCGAGCGGGGCCATCGGGTCGGTGCGGCCGCTCAGCAGCAGCACCGAGGTGCGTGGCAGGTCCGTGCCGAGTTCCCGGTCGTCGAGCGGGAACATGCCCGAGAAAGCGATCACCCGGTCGAGGGCCTCGGGGTGCAGGAGGGCCGTGGCCAGAGCGATGTTCGCCCCGTTGGAGAAGCCCACGGCGATCAGGCGGCGCTCGCCGAGGTCGTAGCGCTGCCGGGCCCAGGCGATGAAACCGGCCAGCTCGCCGGAGCGGCGCACGACGTCGTCGACGTCGAACACGCCCTCGGCGAGCCGCCGGAACCAGCGCAGCATCCCGCCCTCGGTGACCCGGCCGCGGGGTGCGAGCACGGTCGCATCCGGGTCGAGTGCATCGGCGAGGTTCACGATCTCCTGCTCGTTGCCGCCGGTGCCGTGCAGCATCAGCAGCACCGGGGCCGCAGGCGAGCCCGCCCGGTAGACGTGCGGCCAGTCGAGGTCGGGCAGGCCGGCGGGCGTGCCAACGGTCAGGCCGGGGGTCTGATCGACGGGCTGCCCGGTGGCCGCTTCGGCGGCTGTGTGATCGCTCATCGGTGTTCTCTAGCCGACCGTCGCGGAGGCGGGGTTGTTCTCGGCCGGCAGCGTGATCGGCACGACGGCGCGCTCGATCTGGTCGCGGCTGGGCTCGAGCCACGGCGGCAGCTTGAGCGAGCGGCCCAGTTCGAGCAGTGGCTCGTCGATGTCGAAGCCGGGGGTGTCGGTTGCGATCTCGAACAGAACGCCGCCCGGCTCGCGGAAGTAGATCGACGTGAAGTACTGGCGGTCGAGGATCGCCGTCACCCCGTAGCCGCGCTCGACGAGCTCCTGGCGCCACTGCTCCTGGGTGGTCTTGTCGGGCACGCGGAAGGCGATGTGGTGCACGCTGCCGCCGGCGGTCAGGCCCACCTGGCCGTTCGGGTCGGCGATGATGTCCACGATGTTGCCGGGGGCGCCGTCGCCCGCGCCGACCCGGATGCGGTCGGTGGTCTCCTCGATCACGTGCATGCCGAGGTCGCGGGTGAGCACCTCGACGGTGCCGGTTGGGTCGGCGACGGTCAGCACCGAGGAGTGCTGGCCGCGCACGGCGTATTCGGCAGGCACGGATGCCGAGTCCCACGGATTGCGCGGATCGACCGTCGACGAGGCCACCAGGTCGAGCTGCAGGCCGTCGGGATCGCGCAGGGAGAGCCGTTCCTCGTCGGCGGAGCGGCGCACGAACTCGGACTCGACACCGAGGCCCTTGAAGTGGTCCGCCCACCAGCCGAGGCTGCCGGCCGGCACCGAGAACGCCGTCGAAGTGGACTGGCCGGAGCCGGGGCGTCCGCTGGCGATGCCTGTCCACGGAAAGAAGGTAAGCAGCGATCCCGGGCGGCCCGCGTCATCCCCGTAATAGAGGTGGTAGGTGCCCGGGTCGTCGAAGTTCACGGTCTTCTTGACGAGCCGAAGGCCGAGGCCGGTCACGTAGAAGTCGATATTGCGCTGCGGCGCACCCGCGATGGCGGTGACGTGGTGCAGTCCGGATGTTTGCGGAGTCATGGAATCCCTTTCTGGCGGGCCCGACGGGGCTGGCTGCGATGTCGTGTCGCGGTGACTTCTATGCAAACACATGTTTCTCGGGATTCATTCCCGCGCGACGCTCCGGGCTCCGGGCTCCGGGCTACTCGCCGAGGTCCCAGCACTGAGACGGCAGGTCGGCGAGCCACGCCGTCATCGTCTGCGCGTTCGCGTCGGCATCGTCGTTCTGGCTGCGCTCCGGCGGCGCCTGAAACTCGGCCTGGTCGCCGTCCGGACCGACCGAACCGGCTGGGACGCCAGCGGCAGCAGTGGTCGGCGGTTTCGCATCCGCGTTCCCGAACATGTGAACCCCCTCAGCCGGCGCGGTCAGACCCGCTGCCGGGGTCCGGGGCAACAATCCGACGCTACGCTCGAAGATCTTCCACCGTCAAGCATTCCGTCCAGCATCCCGCCGAACCTCCGCCGTCCAGGGGAGAGGCGTTCGACGGATGTCGCAGCCTGGCGATCGCCCTCACCTCGATCTGCCGCACCCGGTCCGGGGTCACTCCGAGAAGAGCTCCGACCTCGCGCAGGGTGCGCGGGCGCTCGCAGCCCAGGCCGAACCGCATCCGGAGCACCCGCTCCTCGCGGCCGGGGAGCGCGGACACCCTGGACTCCAGCCCTTCCAACAGCAGGGTGCGGCCCACGATGTCGGCCGGATCCATCGCCTGGGCGTCACTGACCGTGTCGCCGAACGGCATGGGCTCGGGGCCGTTGCCGAAGTCGACCCAGACCGGGGCGTCGAGGGAGCGGGGCGCACGCGCGTGCTCCCGCAGCGCCACGACCCGGTTGCGGGTGAGACCGGTGGCGCGGCTGAGCTCCTGGTTGGTGCCGTCCCGGCGGAGGCGCTGCCGGATCGCGTGCTCCTCGCGGGCGATGAGAAGGAGGGAGTCGGCGGTCTGCACCGGGAGGCGGATGGTCCGGGACTGGTCGGCCTGTGCCCGGGAGATCGACTGGCGGATCCACCAGGAGGCATAGGTCGAGAACTTGAATCCCCGGGCGAAGTCGAAGCGTTCCACCGCTCGGATCAGACCGACGTTGCCCTCCTGAATCAGGTCCGGAAACTCCAGGCCGCCTCCGACGTAGTGCCGGGCAACCGAGACGACCAGGCGCAGGTTGGCGCAGATCAGGTGCTCCACCGCCCGGGCGCCGTCGCCGGCGAGCCAGCGGAGCTCCTCGCGCAGCGACGCGGTCTCGCTGCTCTCGCTGCTCTCCGTGGTGCCGTTGCTACTGTCGCTGCCGGTGGTGCCCAGCCGCGTGAGCCTGTCCGCGGCCAGCAGCCCCACCTCGATCCGCCTGGCCACCTCGACCTCTTCCGCCGCGGTCAACAGCGGCACCCGCCCGATCTTCTTCAGGTAAGCCGTGACGCAGGTGGACGCGGAGTCGGCGGCTGCGCGGCGGGCGGGACGGGGCTTTCGGATATCCATGCCGGAACGGTAGGACGGGGCCGGCCCGGGCCGGGGCATCCGTTTCAGGCTGTGCGAAACCCGGCACCGTGGTCGCCTGTGCAGGGTGTGGGCAGAGTACGCGCCCGTGTGCAGGGCGGCAGACCCGAATGGGGCGTTTCGGAGACCGGCCAATGGGGTGACTATGAGGAGGGCTGTCCGGTTGAGCGGGCGTCCGGCATCGTGAGAAGGGAACGCATGATGAGCAATGCAGAACCCGGTGACTCCGGTGACAACTTCGATTATGACGACAATTTCGTCGACGACGACGAATTCGACCCCGAAACCACGTTCGTTTCGCGCGACCGCTTCGACGCCGGCGATGCTCTCGGCGACGCCGTCGACGTGGCCGACGATGACGACGACCGCGAGGGCGACGAGGCCGACGACGACGAGGACGGCTACGAGGAGTACAACCCGCCGGCTGACCGGTTCCTCACCGCGCAGATCTGGTGGATCGCGAGCGAACTGGTGCGGCGGCATCCGCATCTGCGCATCTCCGGAGTCGAGGTCGATGAGGCCGCCCGACTGGTGATCGTGCACGACGAGCAGGATGGCATGAGCATCCAGTGGGACCTCGTGGGCGGCTGCAAATTCCTGGTCAACGGGGTCGTCAACAAGATCAGCTGGATCGAGATGCTGGCCGCGCTCAACCCGCACGAGATCGTCCGGCGCATCGAGGTGGCGACCGGTCTCGGCATCCCGAAGGTCGTTCCGGTCACGACCCCGCGGTCACTGGCCTACCGGGTGCTCGCGAGCGCGCTCGCCACCGCGATCAATGACCGGCACGAGTGGTATGCGGTGCCGGCGCCGATGCTGCACGACGAAGACCCCGACGACCCCGGATGCGAGTACTTCCGCGACTTTCCGACGACCGTCCGGGCGCGGGCCGAGTATGTGGCGGCGACCCTGCTCGAGTTCGAGGCGGGCAGCCGCAGCGTCTACTTCTTCCAGCCGTTCTGGGCGCTGCTGCGCGACCTTGAGCCGGTCGCGATCTTCGACGCGGCGGGGGTCATCCATACGGCCGCCGGGGCGACCGAGCTGATGCCCCTGTACGAGCGGACCGACCGCAAACTCGCCCTGACGACGGCGGGTGTGCTGGGCCCCTACCTGCCCTGATCGGTCAGGGTCCGCACCTGAGTGGTCGGGCGCCGTCCCTGGCGGGTCAGCAGCCGTCCCTGGCGGGTCAGCAGCCGTGCCTGCGGGTCAGCCGATGCGGCCGAGCTGCGTCAGCTTCGCGTGCAGCGCGGAGTCGCTCGGCTCGACGACGTGGGTGCCGTCGGGGAACGTGATCACGGGGATCTGCGTGCGGCCGCTGATCGCGTGGGCGCGGTCGGCGCCGTCCTCCACGAGGAGCAGGTCGACATAGTCGTAGTCGATGTTCAGCACGTCGAGCAGCTTCTTCGAGCGGCGGCAGTCGCCGCACCAGTCCGCGCCGAACATGGTGATGCGCGAGTCGGAGGTGGAGGTGGCGGTGGTGGCGTCTGCGAGGGCGGCGGTGTTTGCGAGGGCTGCGTCGTCAGCGAGGGCGGCGGTGTCTGCGGCGGAGGTGACTGCGGGAGCGGCGTGGTCGGTCATCCGTTCATCGTAAGCGGCCCCGCTGACTCTTCCCCTGCACGCCGCTCGTCTCTTTCCCCCCACCGCCCACCCCCCGCTCGTCTCCTCCCCCCGCCCACCGCTCGTCTCCTCCCCCCGCCCACCGCTCGTCTCCTCCCCCCGCCCACCACTCCCGTCCCGTTAGCCACTCCCGCCCCACACCATCCCGCCGAACGGTGAGTATGGCTCGTGTTTTTTGCCAAAAGTGGGGCCGAACTCACGGCTCGGCGCGAGATGGGCGGCGACGGATGGGCGGCGAGCGGCGAGGCGGCGGCGGCGAGGCGGCGAGGCGGGGCGGGCGGTGAGGCGGGGCAGGTGGTGAGGCGGGGCAGGTGGTGAGGCGGGGCGGGCGGTGAGGCGGGGCAGGCGGCGAGGCGGGGCAGGCGGTGAGGCGGGGCAGGTGGTGAGGCGGGGCAAGGGCGAGGCGGCGGGCGGCGCGAGCGTCGCGCGGCGCGTGCGGCGACGGATGCCCCGAGTCAGCCGAACATGTTGAGCATCAGCCGGGACTCCTCGAGCGCCTCGACCTCGTGCGGCAGCCCGGCGTCGAGGCGCAGCAGTGCGCCGGGCACGAGCCGGGTGACCTTTCCGCCGGCGGTGACCCGAAGGCATCCGTCGAGGGCCTGCATCAGCAGGATCGTGGGCGCCGTGTGCTGCTTCAGCACGTGACCCGACTCGAATGTCAGCACGACCACGCGAACACCGGGGGAGTTGAGCACCCGGGTGTGGCCCAGACCGCCGGGCTCGACGACGGCGTCGGCACGCACATTCGAGGCAAAGGTGAGGGGCGGGGGTGAGGTGGCCATGCCCGTTACGGTAGTCCTCCACGGATGCCGCGGCGAACCTTCCCTCCGCCGGCGCAGGTTCTATCCCCCGCCGGCTTCCCCAACTTGCGCCGCGAGCGGATCATGGTTCGACGGGCCCGCGCCCGCCCGGAGCGCCCGCAGAAGCACGCAGAATCAGGGGGAAGGATGCCGATGACCGTACTCAGTGCCGGGATACTGCTCTACCGCGTCACGGAAGCCGGGGCCCTGCAGGTCTGGATCGCGCACATGGGCGGGCCGTTCTGGGCGCACAAGGACGAGCGGGCGTGGTCGATCCCCAAGGGCGAATACGCCGCCGGGGAAGACCCTTCGCCGTGGCGAAGCGCGAGTTCGAGGAGGAGGTCGGCGTGCCCGCTCCGGAGGTCGACTACGCCGAACTGGGGGAGTTCAGACAGCCGTCCGGCAAGGTGATCACGGTCTTCACGGCCGAAGCCGACGCCGCTTTTCGGGTCGACCGCATCATCAGCAACACGTTCCCGCTCGAGTGGCCCCGCGGCTCGGGGCGGGTGCGAGACTTCCCTGAAATAGATGACGCCCGCTGGTTCACGGCAACGGATGCCCGCGCCAGGCTCGTGCGCGGACAGGTCGTCGTGCTCGACGCGCTCGAACAGCGGGTGTGCCCCGGAGACACGGTGACCGGCGGCGAGTGACGGCCCCTTTGGGGGGTCGCAAATATTCCGGCCGGTGTCGGAGACCGCTGCTAGGTTCGGTGTAAGAGAAGGCCGCTGGGGGACTGAACGTGAACTCGAAAGAGGTGGTGGGTGACATGGTGTCCACGTCGGCGCCGGTCCTGAACTCGGTGTCGACCCTGCCGGCCGATCCGGCACTCGCGACACCGCTCCCGACACCGCTCCCGACACCGCTCGCGACACCGCTCCCGACACCGCTCCCGACACCGCTCGCGAAACCATTCGCGAAACCGCTCCGGACCCCCTCCGCCCTCGCGACAGTCGTTCTCCCGACGGTCGAGGACCTCCTCCGTGCCTGCGAACGGTCGAGCGCCGAGGGGCGCCACCGTGAGGGCGCCGCCCAGGCCGAGGAAATCCTGGCGCGACCGGATGCGAGCGCGGTGCAGCAGGCGCAAGTGCGCGAACTGCTGGCGCTGCACCGGCTGCGGCTGGGGGATTTCAAGGAAGCCGTGCAACAGGGCCTCCTGGCGCTGGAAGCCCTGACCAGCAGCGGCGACCTGCTCCGGCAGTCGAAGGTGCACTGTACCCTGGCGCTGGCCTTCACCGACACGGGCTTGAAGGAGCAGGCACTTCAACACGTCCTGGCCGCGATCGAAGCCGCCCGGGACTGCGGCAACACGACCGCCGAGTTCTGGGCGCTCAGCCGGTCCTCCACCGTGCACGGCTCCATGGGCGACCTCGCGCGCGGAGTCGAGCTTGGCCGTCAGGCACTGGCCCTGTCCCGCACCCTCGACGACCCCGAAGTCAACTTCGTCGCCCTGAACAACCTGTCCGACAGTTGCCTGGAGGCCGCTCGGGTTCAGCGCGTCCAGGGCTTGAACCCGTCTCCGACGCTGCACTGGGGTCTGTCCCTGGTGCGGGAGGCGGTTGCGGTCGCCCACGCCCAGGGGCACACCTTCTTCGAGACCATCGCCCTCACCAACCTCGTCAGCATCCTGATCGAGCTCGACGAGCACGACGAGGCCCGTGAGCAGGCCGGCCGGTCCAAGGCGCTGGCGAACGTCAACGGTTTTCACAATCTCGAGGTGAACAACGACGCACAGCTGGCCGAGGTGGTGCGGGCCGAGGGCCACCTCGACGACGCCACCGCGATGATGGAAGCCCAGCTCGCCGACCCCTCTCTCGACAACGACCCGCCCCTTCTGATCCGGCTGCACGAATCTCTGTTCGAGATGCACAAGGAAAGCGGGCGCTTCGAGCGAGCCCTGGCGCACCACGAGAAGCTGCACGCCCTGACGTTGAACATGACGACGCAGACGGCCGAGATCCAGTCCCAGATGCTGATCAATACCATGGGGATCGAGCAGGCCAACCATGAGGCGGAGCGTTCGCAGCTCGAGGCGGAGATGCTGCGCATCCGTGCTGAGGAATTGGAACAGCAGGCCAACACCGACCCGCTCACCAGGCTGCCGAACCGGCGGGCGCTGGACCGCGAGCTGCCCAACCTGATGGATCGTGCGCAGGATCTGGCCCAGCCCTTGTGCGCGGCCATGATCGATATGGACCACTTCAAACGGGTCAACGACGTCCACGGGCACGGCATCGGCGACCAGGTCCTGGCCGAGATGGCCACCCTGCTGCGGGGCGTCACCCGCGAAAGCGACCTGGCCGTGCGCGTGGGCGGCGAGGAGTTCCTGCTCGTCCTGGCCGACACCAGCCCCGCGCAGGCCGAAAAAGTCTGCGAACGCCTCATCGCCTCGGTGCGCGGGTTCGCCTGGGGCGACCTGGCCGAGGGACTGGCCTGCACGGCGAGCGTCGGTCTGGCCGCCCGGCAAAACTCGGAGAGCGTGGCGCAGTGGCTCGCTCGCGCCGACGCGGCCTTGTATGCCGCCAAGAACGGCGGCCGCGACCGGGTCGTCGCCGTCTGAGCCATGACGTCACAGACCCCGACCATGGGTGAGCAGCGCGCGGCCCGATCGGTGATCGAGGAACTGCTGCGGCAGCAGAGCACCACGCCGGCCCGCAACGGCTTCAGCCGGCTCTTCGGCTACTCCCCGCTCGGCGACGACAGCGTCAGCTGGTACCTCGGCGCGAAGGGCGAACTCGAGGTCGGCGGCATCCTCGCCACGCTTCCGCCCGACTGGACGGCCTTCCACGCCCTGCCGATCGGCAAGAAGGGCGCCGACATCGACCACCTCGTCATCGGCCCCGGCGGCCTCTTCACCCTCAACACCAAGAACCACTCCGGCAAGGGCGTCTGGGTCGCCGGCCGCACCCTGATGGTCTCCGGCCACCGGGTTCCCCACATCCGCAACGCCGAGCACGAGGCCGACCGGGTCACCAAACTGCTGCGAGAACGGATGCCGCGCCTCGCGGCCGCCCAGCCCGTGATCGCGCTCGTGAACCCGAAGTCGCTCACCGTCAAGTCCACGCCGGAACGGGTGAAGGTCGTCACCGCTCCCGGGCTGCGGCGCTGGCTGATCACGCAGCCCGTCTCCATGGGACCCGCCGAGCTGGCGAACCTCGCCGCGATCATCGATGACCCCGCCACCTGGCCGACCCCGGTATTCCCGCCAACGGAGCATCCGTTCGCGCAGTTCGCGGTCCTCGACGCCGAGGTGCGGCAGGCCAGGGTGCGGCGCACCCTGTGGAAGTTACTGGGCGCCGTCGTGGCGGCGGCCGTGGCGGTCTCGGTCGGACCGCCCCTGCTGACCGCGGTCCTGACCGCCTTCATGGGCTCCGCCACGAACCCGTAGCCGTCCCGCGGCCGTCCCGCGGCCGTCCCGCGGTGGCCGGGGGGCAGCGGCCCGGGGGCAGTAGCCCCCCGATGCCCGCCAAGCCAATGGCACGGAGCTCCCGTGTGGCCAACTCAGGAAAACCACTTCGGAATGCCCGAATCCGGCCGGTTTCGGCCTGTTTTCTGGGGAATCACCTGAGTTAGCCACAACCCACCGCGCCAACGGGGCCCGCGGCGCCGGTGAGCGAGGCTGGCCGGGATGCGCCGCGCCCACCCGGCAGCTTCCCCTCGCGGCAGATCACCGCCGGCAGATCACGGCCGGTCGGGCGCCGCTGTCCCTCGAAGAAGGCGGAGCAGCAACCCGCATTTCGCCCGTATTCTCATATGGGGGGAATGAGCCCGAGCAGCATCCGGCGACGGCGTTGTCGCGGGCACGCCACGGCTCACTGCATGCCCCCAACGGACCTTACCCGGGGGAACGCTTGAAACGTACGTCTGCTCAATTGGATCGCGCCGCCGGCGTGATGCTCGGCATGGCCTGCGGCGATGCCCTCGGTGCCGGCTACGAATTCGGCCCGCCCCTCGCGGCCGATGCCTCCGTCACGATGAAGGGCGGCGGCGGGTTCAACTGGGCCCCCGGCGAGTGGACCGACGACACCTCCATGGCCGTTCCGATCCTGAACGCGATCGCCGCCGGCCAGGACCTCCGCGACGAAGCGGTGCTCGACGAGATCGTGGCCGCCTGGGTCGACTGGGCCCGCACGGCGCCGGACGTGGGCAACCAGCTGCGCGCGGTGCTCTCCCGAACCGAGCTCACCGCATCCGCGGTGCGCATCGTCGCCCGCGCCCACCACGAGACGCACGGCCGCAGCGGCGGCAACGGCTCGCTGATGCGAACCGCCCCGGTGGCGCTGGCCTACCTCGACGACCCGGTCGCGCTCGCCGGCGCCGCCCGCGCCGTCAGTGACCTCACCCATTTTGAGACGGATGCCGGCGACGCCTGCGTGCTCTGGTGCCTGGCAATTCGGCACGCGGTGCTCGAGGGCACCCTCGACGTCCGGGTGGGTCTGGGCGCGCTTCCGCCCGAGCGCCGTGAGCTCTGGGAATCCCGCTTCGTCGTGGCCGAGGCCGGAAGCCCCTCCGACTTCAGCCGCAACGGCTGGGTCGTGGAAGCGCTGCAGGGCGCCTGGTCAGCGATCACGCTTCCGGGCCGCGAGGCCGCAGCTGCGGCCACCGCGGGCGGGACCGTCGTCGCTGCGTCCACCGCGGCCGAGACCGCCACCGCGGCCGAGACCGCCACCGCCACCGCGGCCGGCACCCCCGCCGCCCACCTCCGGCACTCGCTCGAACTCGCCGTGCGCGGCGGCCGCGACACCGACACGGTCGCCGCGATCG